>RFPC01000005.1 GCA_009926305.1 bacterium | reverse complement strand
CGAAAGGCGTCCCGAAGATAGTATGGGGATGGCAATGGCTGGCATGCTCGATGCGCCTGGAAGAGAGACGAGGCGTAAAGCCAACTTCTTTGACGAAAATACGGGTGCGCTCTTTGGGAATATTAACAGCTCTGAGGCTCGGCTCCATAATCAGTATGGCTTTACCCCTGTAAGAGGCGAATATCTAGCCCGTACTGACCCTAAGGAAACTGGATTCAGGGGTGATAAGGGCTTCACACGATACCTGAACCCAATGAACCAAATGGCGCAGCATCAAGCTGAAGCTAATGCAGAGAAGATAACACGAAATACCGAGAGGATGCTCCCTGAAGAATATCAGAAAAAGTAAATATAGAGCCTGAATCTCGCGGAATTCTTGGGGATGCAAGAATCGCAGCAAGCCAAAATGTCATCCTCAGTCCGAATTCTTCGCAATTATGGGCTACATCATCCCAATCGCAAGGGGAAGTTCTTCTTTTGGTTCTTTCAATTTTAATCGGAACATGCCTGGTACCGGTATGCTGACGATCGACTATGGGCCAGAACCATCGGTGATTATGAGTCTACTCGATGGATAGGATAGGGACGGATGAAAAGAAGGTATACGAGATACTGTCTGGGAAGAGTGACGCGGAGCGAGAAAAGCTAAAAGAGGCGTATGAAAAGATTACAGGGAGCACTCTAGAATATGATCTTGCACATGAGTTTAGTGGAGTAGAGCTTGATAAGGCGATGGATCTCTTGAACACAGGTGAGGTCAGTGATGTGGTACGTGTTCGTTTTATAGGTGAGGGTTTTGAGGGTGATCTGAAAGGATTATTTGCAATACTCCGAACAGATGACCGCGAGCGGCTTGAGCAGCTGAAGGTGGATTTTAAGAAGCGTTATAAGGAAGATCTTAAAGATTGGCTCATCGATGAGCTTACGGGGCGGGATGAGCTAGAGGCGATACTCGCTCTAAGGGGAAAGCTAACTACGCCAGAACAGCGAATAGAACATCTTCAGCTCCGCCTGGAATATGAATCTCGTTTTTTTGCGAGGCTCTCTCAAGGAACACTATTGGAATCTGATACAGAGGAGAGAGCAGAGAAAATCCTAGTGTTGGCCGCTAAGAAGCTGCAAATTTATCGGAGCGATAATGATGAGGATCCGAGCCTCAGTCAGGAAGAGAGGGACGATATCGAGCGACTTCTTCGTTTCGTGGAGCTTGATTTAGATACTTTGAAGAGAAATGCTGGGCGTATCCGACCAAAGCCCAGTCCGCAAGAAGAAAATAAGGTGGAAGAGATAACTCCCTAGCTCTATTATCTCGGGCGTGCCCGCTGAAGATCATGACCGCTCCGAAGAGCAGTTCAGGCAGTGAACAGGAAAAAAACTAGTCCAGTCCAGTCGCTAAGAGTAGCCACCGTCTTTCAGATACTCCTGTGCCCCCGCGAGAAGGTGCGACTTGTGACCAACTCCTTGCCTTAAAAATGAAGTGAATGTTTCCATCTGGCGCTTTGGCTCCTTCAGGTGGGTGCGGATCGCTTGCCCCATCCCAGACCGATATTTTTAATACTTCGTCAAAGGGTTGGCTTCCTGAAGGTGCTTCAAGAAGGACGCTTATGAGCTGACCCTCAGGAGAAAGTATGGCACGAATCGTACTAAAGTCCCTTATGGAACGAATATGAGAAGGAGAAAGCGCTTCCCAACCACTTGCTCGAAGCGCGCTAAATACTCTGGTAGCAACCCGTTGTACAAATACTGCAAATTTACTCGCCTTTGCATTGAGCAGAGTAATGTCCCCGTCTGGAAGGTCTGGTAAGAAATCATTTGAGCCGAAATCCCCGAATATCTTTGCTCCTGAGCCTGTTGGTCGAGAAAAAGGAACAACTTGGAGCGCCTTTTCCGTCGAGATGCCTGAAAGAAGCTCTCTCGCCCTCGGGTTCGGCTGCTTTGCCTGAGGTGTCTCACTCTTCTGACCAAATGCATCCTGGAGAGTTTCCTCAGCCAGCCGTAGTGACTGAATCTTTGGTGCAGGCAAAGGGGGGGGCGAGGTGCTTTCCAGTCCTGGTGCTTTCTCTTTCAACGGTGGGTGTATTGCCTGCTGACGAATGTTTAACGAGGACCGTTCTTCAGGTGTGCCAGCATCAAAGCTATCACCTCGCCTTACTTGCTCGTTTTGTGTGCGAGAGTTTTTGTCAGACACTCGCGAAGATATTGGAACAGCTTCTGTTGAATCCTCGAGGGGAGAGAGCCGAACGATTTGTTTTTGATCCACGGTTGCTGGAATAAATTGAATGTCGATAACTGGAGGTTGATGAACGAAACGAGGCCAAGCTCCGCCCGCAACAAACAAGACTACTCCATGAAGAAGGAAAGAAAGCACTCCACCAGTAATCAGCCACGGCGTGACCAGTGCACTTGAAGGCGGGAATCTCGGTTCTGCAATACCTGCAGCCCCATCCGCAGAGAGGGCAAGCTGTTCTGTCTTATATCGACCCGGCATAGTGACGCCATCTTTTGTTACTTTCGATGAGTGCAAAGAATAGGTCAGAAGCCGTTTAAAACCCATAATTCGGCTCGGTTCGCCGTAAGATTTTAGCCCTACGGTGATTTTAAGGGCGTTCCCCTCGGAAAACTGCCCTAAACCGTTTCCTCATTCTCGCCTTAATGATACACCAGAAGGAGAAAATCTTACAGGACGTGACCCATGTTTGGCCTAGGCCCCTTTGAAACCGTAGCAATAGCCCTAGTCGTAGTGCTTCTTTTCGGAACACGGAAGCTCCCTGAGCTCGGAAGCGGACTTGGAAAAGCGATCAGTAACTTTCGAAAAGGGTATCAGGATGGGATGGCGATCGATGTTACTCCCTCCGATGACAGGAATGCTGCATCTGCTAGTGATGCTGGCTCGGCTAGTGATGCTGGGTCGGCAGGACCAAGCGAAACGAAGAAGCGTTAAAGTCGCGTCGCTCATCCCGGCTCCTTCCATTTTCCTCATGTATCGTTTGTTGTCGTAGGTGAAGTCTAGACACCTCATTATGCGTTCTCATGCAGGAATCTCTCCCTTTTGCCCGCGGGTCATCGGTTTTTTTTGTGAACCGTTCGACACTCAGTAGTTTGCATGTTTGCAGCGTACACTTCACCGCATTCAGGCTTCACACGATTCAGTGGAGATGCTTGAGTTGCAGAGCGTTTGAATAGGATTTATCGGTAGACCGCAAGGGGCCGCATAGTGAAAAAATGCGCTTTTGCTACATCTTCAGCGTTAAAGAGTATGCGAACTTTTCTCCGCTCTTTTGGCTTGATTCTCGTGTTTTGATGGCTCAAGTCTGCTTCTCGAGAAAAAGCGTCTTGTGCATTTTCGAAGCCTTGTTCTGCTGGTACCAGTGCTCCAAATGGCAGGCGGCGCTTCATGAGGAGCACTCCTTGCGCATCATACAGGGCAGCTTCTCCATCCACCTGATTAATGAGAAAGTCCTCGCCATTTTCTAATTGACCGTCAATGCTATAGATGCGCCCACCAGAACGGAGGGAATGTTCCCTCAAAACTACACCATCAAGCGCTATCTTACTTGAAGCTGGCAAAGGAAGATCCTGTGAAATGAACTCTTTCACATGCCCTTGATATGCCCCATCTTTTTCAAGGAACACCGCGAATCCGCCAAGCCCCACCAGGATCCCGACAATAAGGAGGGTGAATAGGGCAGTTCCAGTGTTTGATGAGAGAGAGTTGAGTTGTCTCTCTGCGCGAGTATATCGAACTTCTGCCCTCTCGTGCTCCTCAGCGTTCTCAGCATTTTCCTCAGGGGAGGTAATAGAGATAACACTTGTCGGTCGAGTGTTAGCATTCAAAAGATTTCTATCCTGCAATTGATAAGGGGGATTTTGACGAGGATTGGGATTTTCGATGTTATCAAACATCTGGTTCAGTCCCATTCCGCCTGGTCTGCGAGTTGGAAGCGCATCGAAATTCCGAGTGCGTTCTTCCGACGGAAGTTCGAGGTCGCTAGAGGAAGTATCTTCAAAGATGTCATCAGGTAAATCGAGAAGTGTCTCCCGCTCAGGGGCTGTGACTTCTTCTCTGGCATCCCATTCAGGAATTTCAGAAGCGGTGAGTTCTGCGGATGCATTTGCACTCTCTTCTTCCACGAACTCTGTTGCTGCGCGTTCTTCCTGTTGAGGCGATTCCCATTCCCACTCATTGGCTGCCCACTCATCATCCTCTTCAAGAATAGCGTTTTGCGTCGGGGGATCTTCCCATTCTGGTTCCTCGAAGCTCGGTGTTTCGGTTCGAGTTTCGATATTCGATCGTGGGTCGGCAGAGCGTTCAGTAGGATTTGATCCTTCTTCCTCTAGAGAAAAGAGAGGCTCTTGAATAGGCTCTCCGAAGAAATCTTGCTCGAAGGCGTCTTCTTCTATCTCTTCCATTGAAAAATCGCTATTTTCCAAGACATTATCGTGTTCGAATCCCGTATGAGATTTGTGCTTTCG
Organism: bacterium; assembly: GCA_009926305.1. Taxonomy (NCBI): domain Bacteria; species bacterium. The sequence continues at coordinate 72,718 of RFPC01000005.1, read as the reverse complement.
CTGCTGAGAGGAAAAGTCCTCGACATTCTCCGACCCACCGCGCGTATTGTTTTCAAAGGGCTCAAGAGCCTGAGCATCTGAAATAAACTCGCCATCTCTTTCAAAGAACGGGTTGGTCTTGAATAGGAAAATTGCATCACACGACGAGCAGTGTAAAGACAACTCACCAGGATCGGATGCCTCTTGCTCTTTGGTCGAATGAGAGTGAGGAAGCGAGGTCAGCGCAGCGTCACTCGGGATGGTGTATTGCGAATGACAAGACGGACATTCAATGATTCGAAGAAGCGATGAAATCTCAGGATGCTGAACCGAAGCTTTTGAATTCTGGGCGAGGGGTTGGTCTGAGTGAGACCTCTGACGGCCTCTTGCCTCATTGTTGTTCGCCTCCCGTATTCGACCTTCGAAGGAGGTGTGTGGTAAGGAAGATTCGTTTTCTCTCTTCACCGTATTTACTTTCCCTCCAATTCCGAGAGTCTCATGAGTTTCCGACATTCCTCGAAAGTAACCCGCAATCCTTACGTGAGTACTTCCTATGTTGTGTTAACACTGCACCAAGAGATGTTGTGTTAACACTGCACCAAGAGAGTTGCTCTCCAAAGAGAGCGAATGTTGCCTTCCTCTGGCGAAGCCGCCCCCATACTGATGACCCATCATCCTTGCCCGTTCACAACCCGAAAGAGAACCCTCTTGTCTCTGTGCGTTGAGCTCGGAACTCTCCTCTTCTTAGATTCAGGTGGGAGGCCACGGGTTCTCAACTCACTAGAAATAAAGCAAAATTCAACCCTCGCGTTTTTTAACGAGAGAGACAAATCCTTTACTTTTTCTAATTGTAACGGCATTTTACCAATTTCAACAGCTGTTATTGTTGCTGAGGCACTTTTCTCTCGAATGGTGGCCGTAGCTGGCAAATGAGTCCTACCGCAGGTAGTCTGTGCGGCAATAGTAACGTGAAGCCTCGGATAAGGAAGTGAAAGCGCACCAACCACCGTGTACATTCTGGCTAGGAAGACACAAGTTCTCAGGATCAGGTCTATGGGTGTATCTCGAGACTATCCTTCCCCACCTCATAGAGCGAGTGTTAACAGAAGGATGTGCGGTTCGTGTTATCGGGGCAGGGAATGAAGAGTTAGCGGAGCGTCTCGAGCTGATCTTAGGAGAAGCCTCATCAAAAATTGAATTCGTATGGCTGAAGAACCCACTTGGGCTTCGCTATCTCGGTCATCTGCAAGATATTTTTTATCTTGGCCGCTTTAGCGGCATCTTTCACGGTTTCAGCAATGTAATTCCGCTTTTTGGTGGCGGTGATACAAATATTGTTACCTTGCATGATCTTTTCCAGGCATTTCCGCCTTCCGCCCCGCGTGGACTCATAGCAAAAGCAAAAGCTCGATTTTATCGAATGATGTTTAGACTCCTTTTTGGAAGGAGAAAGCTTGCAGCCGTAGTGACTGACTTAGAAGATACCACTCATCAATTGCGAGAACTCTATCCGGTTCCGAAAGTAGTGACTGTTATTCATCCCCCGCTAGCCGAACATTTTCGGACTCGTAGTGACTTGGAACAATCTGAATCATGTGAGCGCGAGGATATACTCCTCGCTTTCGGAAGTTTAGACCCAAGAAAAAACTTTCCCCGCATACTTCAGGCGTACAAGAAATTCCAAACGGGTGCGGAGCTTCACGTTGTGCTTGCCAATAGCCATGCTGAATCAATCATTTCTGAACAGATTCGTTCTAGTGGAATAGAGGGAAGCAAAGTAACAATCCATCATCACCCGGATAATGATACGCTCTGCGCACTGTATCGGGAGGCATCTGTGACACTTTTCCCTTCGTTAGCTGAAGGGTTTGGTTACCCCATCTACGAAAGCCTCTCTCAGGGGACGCCTGTGCTCACATCCGTTGGCTTGGTAATGGGCTCCTTACGGGTAAGCCAGGAGCTTTTGGAGACTTGCAATCCCCACTCGGTGGATGATATCCAACGGGGCATACAATCGCTGCTTTCGCTGAAGGTATCGCCAACGCTGAGGGATGCGGTCATATCGGAGGTTCAAGCAGCGCTTAGCCCTGAAAAATATGTTGCTCAGCTCGTGGGGTGCTACTTTTCAGTTGCGAAAAATGCTCGACTTTGTGAGGTTTCACAGGAGTTTGGGAATGGGCTTCAGCCGGAGCCGTAAGGGGGATTTACAGGAGAAACTACATGGCAGACTCAACCTTTGAACAAGCTATTCGTCAGTTGGATAAAGCACTTGGTTTTTACAAGATTGATATAGAGTCGGAACAACGACTTCGTTCTCCCAAGGCAAGTCTCAGTGTTTCGATTCCCGTTCGAATGGATGATGGAAGCTTAAAAGTCTTTCAGGGATACCGAGTGCGGTATAATGACCTGTTGGGACCTTCGAAAGGAGGTATTCGTTTTCACCCAGACGTTAATCTAGATGAGGTAAGCTCACTCGCATTTTGGATGACGTTCAAGTGCGCCGTGGTTGGAATTCCATACGGAGGCGGTAAGGGTGGAGTAACAGTGAATCCGAAAGAGTTGTCGCTTTTAGAAACCGAGCGTTTGTCACGCGGATATATGTCAGCTATCGCTGACTTCATAGGTCCTGATGTTGATATCCCAGCTCCAGATGTTTACACCAACAGTATGATTATGGGGTGGATGGTTGATGAATATTCAAATATTCGAAGAGCGTACACACCGTCTATCATTACGGGAAAGCCGATTGCACTTGGAGGATCGCTTGGACGAGAAGATGCCACAGGAAGAGGTGGATTTTATTGCATGGAAGCAGTGCGTGATACTCTAGGAGCATCAGGCAAGCAGTTGCGAATAGCCGTTCAGGGGTTTGGAAATGTGGGCTATCACTTTGCAAGGCTTGCACACGAGGCAGGGCACAAGATTGTAGCAGTTTCAGACTCAAAGGGTGCTATTTATAAAGAAGAAGGGCTAGACCCCGTCAGTGTTTACAAAGTAAAGAGGGAAACGCGGAACTTAGAGGCGGTATATTGCCAGGGCTCTGTATGTGATCCAGTCGACCATACTCGACTAACGAACGAGGAACTGCTTGAGCTCGATGTAGATATTCTTGCACCAGCAGCCCTTGAAAATGTTATTACGAAAGAGAATGCCTCGCGCATCAAAGCGAAAATAATCGTTGAGTTAGCGAATGGACCAACGACTCCAGAGGCAGATGAGATTCTTTTCGAAAACGGGATTCATGTTCTCCCAGATATTTTGGCCAATGCCGGTGGTGTGACGGTGAGTTATTTCGAATGGGTTCAGAATCGACAAGGATTGTACTGGGAAGAGGAAGAGGTGCAAAAGAAACTCAAGCAGATCATCGATAAGGCATCAGCTGAAGTTATCGAATTGCAGAAGGAACATAGAACGGACCTGAGAACGTGTGCCTACATTTCGGCCTTAAAGCGACTAAACAGTGCAGTTGAGGCGAAGGGGACGGTACGAGACTACTCAGTCCGAAGGTAGCCAGCTTGGCGCTTTTATCCTGTTCTCTCCGAGAATGGAGTTTATTTGAGTAAGAAACGTAGCAGAGAGAATAAGTCGCTTCATGGAAGAGCAAATAACCTGGTAGTCGGGGTGAATGCCTGCAACGAGTTGCTTCTGCATGCTCCAGGAAGAGTGCTTGAGGTGTTTATTGAGAATGAAAAGGCGCATCCTGCTCTCGTTCAAAATGCTCGTTCGGGTAACATTGCTGTTCACGTATTAGAGCGGAGGAAGTTGTCTGAGCTCGTTGAGGGGGTCAGTCACCAGGGCGTAATAGCAAGGGTCTCTGAGCGAAGTTATCAAGAACTTCCTGCTATCATTGAACGGCTGAATGATGCTGAAACGGCTCTAGTCGTGGCTGTTGATGAGTTGTATGATCCCCAGAATTTGGGCAGCATTTTGCGAGCGAGTGAGTGCTTTGGAGCAGATGCTGTTATGTGGTCTCGGAATCGGGGAGTCTCGATTACCCCAGCAGTCACCAAGGTGAGCGCGGGAGCAAGTGAACTGCTTTCCCTCTGTCCTGTGTCAAACCTCCGTAACGCTCTCGCGGAGTTAAAGAAGTCTGGATTTTGGGTGTGTGTTGCAGCAGTTGGGAGTGAGGCGCAGTCTATTCATGAAGTGGAACTTCCAGGAAAGGTGGTTCTGGTGCTTGGGAGTGAAGGAAAGGGTGTGCAGCCTCTCATTCAAAAAGAAGCCGATCTTTTGTTGAAAATCCCTATGTTCGGGAGGATTGACTCGTTGAATGTATCGCAGGCCGCAGCAGTGTTTTTGGCGGCGTACCGTTCACAGATTGGAAAAACGCCCTCCTGAGGCAACTCGGTTGAGACACTGGGTAGTTGAAGCACTGGACAGGCAAAACAACGTTCTATAACATGGCGTGCAGAGGGTCTTCGTGCCGACTTTTGATTTGAATAATTTGCTGGTTAAAGTAGGTTAAAGCTGTAGGAGTAATGTGGCGGGTTTCACGGGTTGTGAGCAGTCGCAGCTCGGAACGTTATAGTGTTGGCTCGTCTGGAAGATGCGAAAGACTGTCGGCTTGTGCAGTGACTTTTGGCACGTGCAATGACCTTTGGCTTGTGCAGTGACCTTTGGCACATGCAATGTGCCTGGACTTTCAATTGAATCTCGTACGAAGTAAAAAAGAGGGAGATCCTCTAGAGGAAGATAATTTGAATACAACTGAAGATTCTACTCGATACACCCCTTCCACGGGATACCACCAAGGAGAGAGGGTTCCCGATATGCAAGCAATGAAGGCGGTATCAACAGAAGCGGTTTCCACTGATCCGCTATTTACGGTTGAACTCGACCACTTCCTTGGCCCCATAGACTTACTGCTTCATCTCGTGAAAAAGAACGAGATGGAGATTGAGAAGATCTCTCTCGCTTACGTTGCAGACCAGTACGTGGCATGCCTTGAGAAGATGCGTTCCGTAGACCTTGAGATAGCAGGAGAATATCTTGTCATTGCCTCTACATTGCTCTCCATTAAATCAGCGGTGTTACTCCAGGAGCCTGTAGAGTTAGAGCTGGATGATGAAGGCAACTTAGTTGATCCTCATGAAGAGCTGCTTCTTCGATTAAAAGAAGCTGCTATTTATTTAGATGGTGCAGCGCTGCTGAACGACAGGCCCGTATTGAACAGGGAAGTATTTGCTCCAATTTCTACCCTTCAAGAGTTCCCGGTGCCGCAAGAATCGTATCGAGTCCATGACCCGTATTTACTCGGAGTTGCGTTCAAGAAATTGCTTGAAAAAGCGGGCGAAGAGGAGGTGCGTTATCAAATTACTCTCGATAGTGTCTCGATTGTAGACCAGATGATGGGAGTTTTGGAGCTGTTAAAGACAGCAAGTTCACCAATGAGTTTTGAGTCGCTCGTTTTAGGGACGGCAAAATCTGAGCGTTTACAACGAGCGTACGTAGTGGGGACGTTCATCGCCTTACTCGAGTTGTCGAAACGACAAGTTTTGTTAGTGCACCAAGAGGAGAGCGAGATTCTTGTTTCGTTGAAGAAAGAGGATGAAGAAACCAAGGTCGCTGATACTCTGGCGTCTATGGTTTTTAGTTCCGAATTTGACGACGCGTCCTCAAATGAACATCGGCCAGAAGTTCGAGAAGCTGCTCCTATAAAGTTAGTCGTTGGCAGTGATACATGATTTGGCAGTGATACATGATTTGGCAGTGATACATGATTTGGTAGTGACACAGAAGCCGATTCACCAGTGAGAGGTATCAACGAGAAAAGGATAGAGAAGCATGGGAGAAGCAGGGATGAACAAAGAAAGCGAGTCAGCTCTCGTCGATGGAGAGCTCGCAGAAAATAGCGAAGAGAAAAGCTTTTCGTCCGATGGTGCTTCGGAAGCTGAACTGGAAGCAGTGCAGAGAAGAGAGATCCTCGAGCAGCTTGGAGAAGCAGAGCGCCAGGCACTGGTTGAATCGTTGTTGTTTGTCAGTGGAGAACCGCTTTCAAAAGGAAAAATCGCAGACGTTATCGGGCTAGAGAAGTCAGAAGTCGATGACCTTGTAGAGTCAGTGAAGATGAAGCTGTCGCTGGAAGAGAGTGGGGTTGAGTTATTTGAAGTGGGCGGCAAACTGCAACTTCGTACCAAACCGCAATTTGCGTTGTTTGTGAAACAACTAAGGGCAACTCGCCCAAAACGACTCAGTCAACAGGCCATGGAGACGCTGGCAATCGTGGCATACCGTCAGCCAATCGTGCGCTCTGATGTAGAAAAGATACGTGGGGTAGATGCAACCCCGACATTAAAAACCTTAATAGACAAAGGATTCATACGAATCGTGGGTCATCAAGAAACCATAGGTCAGCCAGCATTGTATGGCACTACACAGCAGTTTCTTGAAGTCTTTGGCCTCTCTTCCCTCTCAGAGCTTCCAACGCTGCGAGATTTGCAACAGCTCGAAGTGCACGCAGATAGTAGTGAAGAAGATGAGTCGGAGGAGGCAAACGAGACTCTTATTCAAGACACTCCAGAGCAAAATGATGCGAGTTCTTATGGCGTCAACAGTGATGATTTAGATTCCACTGATGCCCAAACGCCTATTTCATAGGGCAAAAAGAGAGATATCATGACTATTCGACTCAATCGTTACCTCGCTCAGTGTGGAGTCTGTTCTCGGAGAGCCGCAGATGAGCTCATTAGTGAAGGACGGGTCCGTGTGAATGGCACGGTGGTTGAAGCCTTGGGGACAAAGGTCAATCCCGTAACGGACACGGTGAAGGTCGGTAATAGAGTCGTTCGTTCAGCACATCCCGGGGTCATTCTTTTTCATAAGCCAAAGAATGTGATCTCCACATTAAGTGATCCAGAGAAGCGACCGTGTATCGGTGACTATTTGGGGAAAAAGAGAGAGGGATTCGTGCCAGTTGGGAGACTGGATTTTGAATCAACTGGACTGATCATCTTGACCAATGATGGAGACCTTGCAGACCGTCTTCTTCATCCAAGATATGGGATTGATAGAGTATATGAAGCGCGGGTGGCAGGTGTTGTAACAGAGAAAACACTACGTCGACTACAACGCGGAGTTCATCTTGAAGATGGACGAATACAGGCTGAAGTAAGCATCAAAGAGACCCAAGTAGATGCAACCTGGTTAAGAATTGTGATTCGATCTGGAAAGAAACGAATTATTAGACGCATGATGGATCACGTGCATCACCCAGTCTTGAAGCTTCATAGGGTCTCCCATGGTCCATTTCACCTTGGAAAATTAAAAAGAGGCGAGATGATGGCAGTTCCTGAAGAGAAGTATCAAACACTCCGTGCAGCAGTCTTTCAGTAGCCAGTATCCCTGTTTTGCTACGCTCATCGGGTGGAGAATATGCCAGGGAGGCTATATAGTGAGCCGTCTTGACTCTGTCAGGGGAACCATGTAGCGTCTAGGACGCACAATCATGGCGCGGGGTGGAGCAGCCCGGTAGCTCGTCGGGCTCATAACCCGAAGGTCGCAGGTTCAAATCCTGCCCCCGCAACCATCGTGATGTGTTCCCTTTCTTCTATTTGTCTTCTGTTTTCCTGTTTCCTTTTTTGTCACTGTTTCCTTTTTTGTCACTGTTTCCTTTTTTATCACTGTTTCCTTTTTTGTTATGGAGCGCACTACTTCATCCATACTCTATTTCTTCATGTATTGCTCTTCAGCATCGTGCGAGTTGAGCGAGCTCATTTTGTGGAAAATCCTTGAATAGAGATCACTTGAGTATGGCGCATCGGTGATGCTCAGGCTCTCTGTATCCTAGAGAGACTATCCCGCTTTGCTCCCCCAGTTCTTCTGAGGAGGTTCTCTCTTCCTCAAAAGCTTGGTATACCTTTTAAGGGTTATCGAAACAGAGAGGGGGTGGGCAATGGAAGTTCGGGAAAAAATATTGCACGACTTGGGACTCGTTGGTCGGCAAGCCGGAGCTATTGGTGATTCAATCTATGAATCGTCTGGTAAAATTCTAACAAGCTATTCCCCAATTGATGGTGCGCCTCTCGCTGAGGTCGTAACGGCAGATGAGACAACGTATGAAAAGGTCGTTGCCGATTGTGAGAAAACTTTTGTTCGTTGGAGAGAGCTGCCCGCGCCACAACGAGGCGAAATCGTCCGACAGATGGGCGAAGCAATGCGAGAGAAAAAAGATCTGCTCGGAGCTCTTATTACACTGGAAATGGGCAAGATTGTATCGGAAGGCAAGGGCGAGGTTCAAGAAGCGATTGATATTGCTGATTTTGCAGTAGGGCTTTCACGGCAACTCTACGGTCTGAGTATGCACTCCGAAAGGATGCGCCACCGTATGTATGAACAATGGCATCCACTGGGAACAGTCGGTGTGATATCTGCTTTTAATTTCCCGATGGCGGTCTGGGCATGGAACGCCATGATAGCAGCGGTGTGTGGAGACGTGGTGTTATGGAAGCCCTCTGAAGTAACCCCACTCTCTGCTATAGCAATTCAATCAATCTGTCGTGATGTCGCTGCACGTCATGGATATCCAGCACTGTTTTCTCTGGTCATTGGCGATGGACCCGCTCTTGGTCAAAAAATGGCAGCTGATCGACGTTTGCCGCTTATATCTGCTACAGGTTCGTGTCGAATGGGATTCTCGGTAGCTGAAACGGTCGGAAAGAGGCTTGGAAAGAGCTTGCTTGAGCTCGGTGGAAATAATGCAGTAATCGTTTTGGATGATGCTGACCTGAATCTTGTGCTTCCTTCAATACTCTTCGGTGCGGTTGGAACTGCCGGACAACGATGCACATCAACGCGCCGATTGCTCGTAGGTGAAGGAATCTATGAAGAGTTAAAGGGAAAACTTATACATGCCTACGGGCAAGTGCGTATAGGAGATCCGCTCGATGATAATACTTTGATGGGACCATTGATTCATAGCCACGCTGTTCAAGAGTTTCAGAGTGCAGTTGCAAGCGCACAGTCTCAAGGGGGAGTGGTTTTAGCTGGAGGAAACATTGCCTCTGGGTATCCTTCAGCGAATTATGTTCAACCTACGCTCATTGAGATAAGTCACGAAGCGGATATTGTACAGCAGGAAACCTTTGCTCCGATACTGTATCTGATGAAGGTTAAGAATCTTGATGAGGCTATTGCGCTCAACAATTGTGTGGCTCAGGGTCTCAGCTCAGCTCTGTTTACAGAGTCGATGCGATCTGCTGAGCGATTCCTCTCTTTTTCGGGGAGTGACTGTGGTATTGCGAATGTAAATATCGGAACGTCTGGAGCAGAGATCGGGGGAGCCTTTGGTGGAGAAAAAGACACTGGAGGTGGACGTGAGTCAGGGAGTGATGCCTGGAAGCAGTACATGAGACGTCAAACCTGTACCATTAACTACTCAACAGATTTGCCCCTGGCCCAGGGGGTGAAATTTGAGCTCTGAGACGGCTAAAAAAGGCTATTTCATAGAGAAGAGCACCGGGTCTTGAGGTGGAAAAAAGGGGCTGGATATGCAAGAATTTTCGCGTATCGCGGTGCCTCGATAAGTGGGTCAGCTGTAAAAAAGAAACTGGAGTACGAGAATGAAAAAAAGATTACAAGGAAGAACTCTCCAAGCGGTCGAGATGGCGCTTTTGATTGTTATCTGTGCAGCTGGTCTTTTTGGCTGTAAGAAGATTTCATATGATCTGACGAAGAATTCAGAGCTCGAGGATGCACCAGAGTATACGGTTGAATTTCAAGAGAACCGTTCTCCAGCTGAAGGAGAAGTGAGGAAAGCGTTTTAGTGATATTTTTGCCTTCATAGGGTTTTCATTTGCGAAAAGAGTTCAAACGGAGCTACCCATTCATACCGTCGGAGTGCTGTTTCGGATATGAGGGTTGCCGTAAGAAGAGAGAGAATTATGACATTTTCATTAATGCAGGAAGTTGAATCACGAGGTCACGAGCAATTAGTAGTATTTCACTATCCAGAAGTTGGCCTGAAAGCATTTGTCGCAGTGCACAATTCTGTGCTTGGCCCAGCACTGGGAGGGTGCCGTTTAAGAAACTATCAAAATGAGAATGAGGCGATAGAGGATGTGCTACGGCTCTCAGAAGGAATGACATACAAGAGCGCAATTGCAGGTATGCCTCTGGGTGGTGGAAAGGCATGTATCTGGATTGATCCGCACTTTACTGAGAAAAGAAGAGAGCTATTTAATCAGTTTGGCAAATGCGTTGAATCGCTGAGTGGAAGATACGTCACCGCTGAGGATATGGGAACGACCGAGCAGGATGTTGCTTGGGTCAAGGAGCATACCCGATTTGCAACTGGAGTTTCTCGAGAAGAGGGCGGGGCCGGTGACCCTTCTCCGTGGACTGCGAAGGGTGTCGTTCAGGCGATTCGCGCAGGAGCAGAGGCTCGATTTGGTACGACTGCACTGACGGGAAAGACTGTTTCAGTGCAGGGCGTGGGACACGTAGGGCGATATATAGTCGAGCAGCTCTGTGAGCTCGGAGCGAGCGTTATTGTTACAGACTCGTACGAGGAAACGTTGCGCTCTGTTGTTAACGATTTTGGGGTGAAGGCAGTTTCAACTGATGAGATTTATGATGTGGAAGCTGATATTTACTGCCCCTGTGCGATTGGTCAAACAGTCAACAAGGATACTCTGCCACGGCTGAAGTGTAGCGTTATTGCTGGAGCAGCAAATAATCAGCTCTCTGACAGCTCGATGTACGATATGATTGAAGATCGGGGACTTCTTTATCTTCCTGACTTTGCTATTAACTCAGGGGGAGTAATCTCTGTAGGCGCAGAGCTTAATGATTCTGGATGGAATGAGTCCTGGGTAACCGAGAAGGTAAATGCCATTTTTGATACTACGCATCTAATCATCGCAGAATCCGAAAAGAGAAAACGTTTTTCAGAAGAGGTTGCTATTCAGCTTGCAAAAGAAAGAATAGAGGAAGCTCGCAGCCGTTAAGCAGGAGGATCGGCGTCGAAGTGTAACGGCGAGTGCAATCTGGTAAGGGCTCGGTGTAGAGACCTGTATTGACTGGTGCGCTCGTAATCGTGAAAGACCCGAGCGTAGAGATGGGCAACGTGAAGAAAAACTCAAACAGTTCGTTGGTCTCGACAAATCTACTAACGCACCTCGAAATTCGTGAAGTAGAGTCTGATGCAGAGCTTATGTCGTGCCTATCTCTAGAAAGGCGTTTGGGGGAGGCGCGAGAGGCTGCACGGGAAGAAGGTTTCCTGATAAAAAGTGGAGACACCCTGGAGAGCTATCTCAACTATAGACAGTTCTCCAAGTTTTATCTCGCCATCTACAGAGATATGGTAGTCGGTTTCGTATATCTCTTTCCTCCTCAATCGCCTCTACTTCAAGAGCGCTTGGAAGCAGATAGGTATATCACTCAGTATGACTTTAATCTGAGAGAGATGCATAAGGTTGGCTGGCTGGCGAAAATCGCGGTAGAGCCCGAGTTTATGGGACATGGGATTGCAGGTGCGCTTCTCGATAACCTGTTTCAGACTTGTCGAGGGCTCGATGTCATCTCAACTATCGCATTCGCACCATTACGGAATCTTCCCTCCGAACGGTTGCATAAAAGACATGGCTTCTTTCAGATTGGTATTGGAAGAATCCGGGGGAGGGATGCGGTGAAGCATCTGCTTTACTCGGTGTATTTTCGAAGAGCGACATGATGCCGAGCAATAGTCTGTAAGGCGCTCTCATTTGGCTTCTGAATTAAGAGTTGTGCTCTCTCTGGCAACTTGCTAGAGATGCCGTACTTTACTCGACTTGTTTCGTAAGGAAGTGCTAATTCATTCCTACAATGAAGGTGAAGAAGAGTTTGGCTCGGGATTAAGAAAAAAATCGGGGATATTTTCAAGGTGACAACCTCCGAGTAGCCTCCTAACGCTTTTCCCCTCTGATCTTTTCCTCACGCTAGGGTATAATAAAGAAGCATGGTCATACGTTCTCATTTCATAGAAGGGCTCTCATTAGAGGAGCGAGACTTTCAGTTAACATCACCCTTTGTCCCTGCCGGTGACCAGCCGTCAGCCATTGCGCAACTCTTAGAGAATATTACGCATGGAGTTCGTTATCAGACGCTTCTCGGTGTAACGGGTTCTGGTAAAACGTATACCATGGCAAATATTATCGAAAAGCTCGGACGCCCTACGCTCATTGTTGCCCCCAACAAGACATTAGCCGCTCAGCTGTACAGCGAATTTCGAGAATTTTTTCCCGAGAATCGAGTCCGTTATTTTGTGTCTTATTACGATTACTATCAGCCTGAAGCCTACGTACCTGCCACCGATACCTATATTGAGAAAGATGCTGCCATTAACGAGGAGATCGATAAACTGCGTCATAGCTCAACGCGGGCGATCTTGGAGGGGCGAGATGCAATCATCATAGCGAGTGTGAGTTGTATTTATGGATTGGGGGCGCCCGAAGACTACTTCCGAATGATGCTCTTTGTTGAGCCTGGGCAAGAACTCTCTCGTGAGGATGCGATAAGACAACTTGTTCTGATGCAATATCGGAGATCGGATATTGAGTTCAGTCGAGGCACGTTTCGTGCAAGAGGTGATACTCTGGATGTATTTCCAGCTGATGAAGACTCTCAGGCTATTCGAATGATGTTTTTTGGCGATGAGCTAGAAGAGCTCTCCCTCTTGGATCCAATTACAGGACATTCCATTGCACCGCTGAAAAGAGCAGCTATTTATCCAGTGAGTCACTATGTTACGGGAAGAGAGCAGATTGAAACGGGAATCCAGACGATTCGGAAAGAGTTAACGTTCTGGTTGCCCCGTTTGAGGAATCAAGGAAAAGTTCTTGAAGCAGAGCGTTTAGAGCAAAGAACCCTCTACGATCTCGAGTTGCTGGAAGAGTCTGGCTTTTGTCCAGGAATTGAGAATTACAGCAGGCATCTTTCAGGAAGAGATGAAGGGGCACCACCTACTACATTACTCGATTATTTCCCCTCGGATTTTCTGCTGGTAATTGATGAGAGTCATGTCACGCTCCCTCAACTTGGAGGGATGTATAATGGAGATCAAGCGAGAAAGCAGAGTCTTGTTGACTATGGATTTCGACTTCCATCAGCACTTGATAATCGCCCACTCAATATTGATGAGTTCTGGGAGCGTGTCGGACAGACAATTTTTGTCTCGGCTACTCCCTCTGAGCGAGAGCTTGCGCTGAGTGAGGGGATGGTCGTTGAGCAAGTGAATCGACCAACCGGGCTTCTTGATCCTGCATTACTCGTTCGGCCGGCGAAGAATCAGATCGATGATCTGTTGAATGAGATTCAGGAAACCATTCAACGAAAGGAGCGAGTGCTTGTGACTACGCTTACGAAACGAATGGCAGAGGATCTTTCAGAATATTTACGAGAAAATGGCATTCGGTGCCGATACCTACATAGTGATATAAAGACTATAGAACGAGTTGAGATATTAAGAGGGCTCCGTAAGGGAGATTTTGATGTCCTGATCGGCATTAATCTTCTTAGAGAGGGGCTTGACCTTGTTGAGGTGAGTTTAGTTGCTGTCCTTGATGCTGATAAGGAAGGATTTTTACGGTCGGGACCTTCTCTCATTCAGACCATTGGCCGAGCCGCTCGAAATATTCACGGCAGAGCGATACTCTATGGAGATCGCATAACTGGCTCAATGCAAGCAGCTATTGATGAAACGGAACGTAGACGTGCCATTCAAGCGGCCTTCAATGAAAAGCACGGGATTGTTCCTCGGTCTGCAATAAGAAGAGAGCAAGCTCCGCTTGTCGAAGAGGTTGATGCAACCGAGATTCAGGTTGGAGAACAGAAAATAGAAATCCCTGAGGATTCGCGAGCTCAGAAGAGATTAATAGAATCGCTAAAGAAGCAAATGTTTGATGCAGCAGCAAGTCGTGAGTTCGAGCGAGCTGCTGCTTTGCGTGATAGCATTCAAGCCATAATGAATAAAATGATGACCTTGGCATAATCTATAATGAAAGAAAAACTTCATCAGCGCGTATCAAAACTTCCTACTCGAACAGGTGTATATCTGATGCGAGATGGAAAGGGTGAAGTAATCTATGTTGGTAAAGCGAAGAACCTCAGAAGTCGAGTGAAAAGTTATTTTTCTGGTTCTGATGAGCGACATACGGTGCCCTATATTGTCAGCCGAGTCGAGGATATAGAGGTAATCCTGACCTCAGGAGAGCATGAAGCGTTTGTGCTCGAGCGAGATCTGATCACCCAGTATAAGCCGCGGTACAACATTCGGCTGAAGGATGACAAATCGTATTTACATGTGCGCATTGATCGTAAAGCTCAGTGGCCGAAACTTGAACTCGTACGGCGACCCGTAGAGGATGGAGCAGATTATTATGGCCCCTTTACATTCTCTTATGAATTGCGGACGGTGCTTGATCTCATCAAGAAGGTCGTTCCGTTAAGAACATGCCGTGATGCCGTTTTTTATAATCGCCAACGCCCATGCCTTGAATATCAGATTCGTCGTTGCTCTGGCCCATGTTGTTTGGAGGTAGATCCGTCGGAATATCAATCATGGTTAGACCAAGCGGTCCGTATTCTTGAAGGAAATACCGACTCTATCACCGAAGAATTACTCCGTTTAATGGATCAAGCCTCGGAAGAGCTTCGCTTTGAAGATGCTTCTCTTTATAGGGATCGCCTGAAGATAATCGATAACTTTTCGACTCGCCAGGCTTCGGTCTCTCCTGGTGGCGAGAATAGAGATGCATTCGCCTATTATCGAGAAGAACGACTCATTGTTGTTTCGGTCTTGCGTGTTCGTAATGGCCGACTTGCTGAAAATCATAATTTTTGTCTCGAGGGTGTAGAAATTCCCTCTGATGAAGTGCTTGCTTCAGCGATCAGCCAGTTTTATCAGGCGGGAAGAGTGATTCCACGAGAGATTCTCACTCCCGAACCGCTTGAATCGTCTGAAGGTTTAATTGAGTCGCTGAAAGCAATGAGGGGTGGGAGTGTTGAGATTCTTCAACCTCAACGTGGGGTCAAGTTCCGTCTCCTCGGACTAGCTGCCCTGAATGCAAAAGAGCATTTTATTGCTCAATTCGATCGTGAAGAACGGTATCAGCAAATTGCAGAGGCGATTGCTAAAACGTGCCGTCTTCATCAAATGCCCCGGCGAATTGAGTGTCTTGATATCTCGAATCTTCAAGGGAGCGATATCGTTGGTGCGATTGTTAGTTTTTGGGACGGTCAGCCTGATAAATCTCGATATCGACAGTATCGACTTGCACTTGATGGAAAGCCTGATGACTTTGCGGCTATTGAAGAAGTAATGCGTCGCAAGCTTGCGAGAGCGAAAATGTCCCCAGAGATACTCCCTGACTTACTGATCATTGACGGAGGGAGAGGCCAGCTTGAACGAGCAAGTCGTGTAGTTGACGAGTATGATCTTCATCTTGATATCGTAGGGTTAGCCAAAATTCGAGACAGCACAGGGACGAAGAAGAGCTCCGGTGCTCGAAGAGGCGATGCACAACTCAAAGTCGAGAGAGTTTTTCTCCGTTCTCAAGCACAGCCGATAGCATTAGACCTTCTGGCTGAATCAACGCGATATCTTCAGCGAGTGCGTGATGAGGCTCACCGCTACGTGATTGAATTTCATCGAAAGATTCGAGACGGGCGTTCCCGTAAATCGCGTCTTGATGAAATCTCAGGAATTGGACCGGAAAGGAAGAGAAGACTCTTGAAACACTTTGGAAGTCTGAAAATGATTCGTGGAGCTGCTCCTGAAGAAATTGCAAAAGCAGGAAGAATGCCGGTGTCCCTTGCCCATCGTCTACTACAAGAGCTTGCAAACGAGTAATGACGGCTTAGTAATATTTCCTCAAGGATTTGAGTCTTAGGAAGTCACGACTTGAAATCGTTCCCGATGGCGCTACACCACTTTTTAGAAGCGTTTCCTCCAGGATCTCTTTTCGCTCCTGTACTTCTGGATGGGTTGGGCTAAGGTGCCATTCGATAGAGGCAAAAAGTTTTTTGTCTGAGAATACCGCCAAAGCTGCTTTCGGATTGTAATGGGCTGCCATGAGAAGATGTAGGGCAAACATATCTGCCGCACGTTCTTGGCCTCGCTGGAATTCTAAGTGCGCAGCATCTCCTATGGATACGTGGTTCAGTGCTATATGCGCAAGCTCATGAGCAACAAGGAAGGCAAGTGCAGATTCAGAGGGGAGTACTGAGAGCATCCCCGTCGAGATCAAAACAGTATCTGGTGGTGCTACAAATGATAAAGCTTTTCGGCAATCAAGAATATGAATGGAAGTATTTTTTAAGTGGTGTGCGTGTTGTTCGGCAGAAGCTAATCTGAGCTTGATTCGGTTGAGAAGATCTGTCCAAGGAGAATCAGCATTTGGTGGGCAGACCTGTTGTAAAGATACTAATATTTTCTCATAAGAGAGGAGTGAGTTCAGGTGTTCATGTTCTGCTGGTAACTGTCTGGTCGATATGGGTCTGGTGGAGCATCCGAAGTTCCCTATTGTCATCACGAGCAGACATGTGGTTATCAGACATCTCATCCCGAGTCGTTCGGTAGCCACGTTCATCCTCAATCCCAAGGTCATGTTCTGTCTCGAAAGCCTCTCTGAAAAGTGCATCTTGATACGAGAGTATATTGGCGTAGGGTCATGCTATGTCAACTTCCCTCCGTATCCCATGGCAGAAATCAGTTGAACTTATTATAGTAAGGACGTGAAACAGGCGTGGGATGTTATTATCATAGGGGCTGGGGCTGCAGGTCTGATGTGTGCCATCGAGTCTGGACGGCGAGGGAGGAAGACGCTTCTCATTGAGCATTGCGAAAAAATCGGGAAAAAAATTCTCATCTCTGGCGGTGGTCGTTGTAATTTTACCAATATTCATGCTTCGCCCGATAATTACCTCTCTGAAAACCCGCATTTCTGTAAATCGGCGCTCTCTCGATATTCGCCGCATGATTTTATTGCGCTGATCGAGAAACATAACATCGCATATCATGAGAAGAAACTTGGACAGCTCTTTTGTGATGGCTCGTCCCGTCAAGTGGTAGGGATGTTGTCGACAGAGTGTGCCGAGCATGGTGTAACAATCATTACGGGATGTTCCGTCATGGAAGTAAGAAAGGACGAGATATTTTATCTCTCCACTTCTAAGGGCGATTTCACAACTCAGACACTGGTTGTCGCAACAGGCGGTTTATCCATACCGAAGATGGGAGCGACAGACTTTGGTCATTGTCTGGCAGACCAGTTTGGGGTTCGGCGGACTGAGCTCAAGCCTGGTCTTGTTCCCTTTACATTTCCAGAGAGTATCCGTTCAGAATATGAGGAGTTAGCAGGCGTATCTCTCGCGGTAGAGGCCTCGGTTCAATCAGCTCAATTTCGAGAGAATATGCTCTTTACCCATAAAGGCGTCAGTGGGCCAGCGATGCTGCAGGTCTCCTCGTTCTGGAAGGATGGAATAGCTATTGAGGTTGAGCTTTTGCGGACTGAGGTTTTGGATGCGTTGTTTAAAAAGTATGAGGGATCCCAGAAAGAGGTCGGGACCATTTTACAAGAAGCGCTCCCCAAACGGTTCTTGAAGAAGTTTCTTGATACGAGATTTCAAATGCGTCCTTTCTCTTCGCTCCAGTTGAGCGAGCGAGAGTATTTGCGGCAGGCGTGTTTCATGTGGAAATTTATACCGGGTGGAACTGAAGGATATCGCATGGCTGAAGTTACCGTCGGTGGAGTTGATACTCGTGATATTTCTTCAAAGACCTTTCAAGCAGTGAATGTTGAGGGATTATTTTTCATCGGAGAAGTATTAGACGTCACTGGATGGCTGGGAGGATATAACTTCCAGTGGGCGTGGGCCTCTGGCTTTTGTGCTGGTCAGTATACCTGAGGTGTTCTGAGATATGTGAGCTCTGCCATCTACTCGAGCAACATTCTATGGCAGAGATTCGAATGATATACGGACGATATAACGCTCGTCCTTGAAAGCTTTTCAGCCCCATCTCTTTGAGCCAATGTTGCAACTCGTTACCTATACCTCGCTACTGGTCTTTGGACAGAGCCTCGCTCAACACGTAGAGATATTCCCTCTATTTTCCCTGCTTGGGGGTGTATTGGTCTTCGCAAGGCGTAGAGCGGGAGTTTGTATTGCTATTCTCGCTATCTGTGTCGGGAGTATCCAAGGAAAGCTCAGAGAAGGCGGTCGGGTTGATGTGCATAGTGAGACGTCCTGGTTTAAAGCTCATGTTACTTCAACACCTCATGCGGGAAGACGACCAGGAGAGGTTACGTTTCTTTCATATCTCAGGCCAGTATCGGGAGGTGGATCCCAAGCAATGCGTCTCAAATGCTCGGTGCGTGACCTTCCCTGGCGAAACGCCGTCTTTATAGAGCGTGGAGGTCAGTATGTTGTATATGCCAGGGTTAGTCCTCATCCCCCAGCCCGAGGTCGATGGGCGAGGTACTCGTTAAGACGTGGCATTGATGGCAATTGTCGAATCTATTTCTTATCTAAGGACCTATCAATGCGTGATACGGCTTCTCGAGCTGATAGCCGTATGTTGCTCCAGAAACAAATTCATCACGTGATGGAAACGTCTCGGGGTCGAGCGTATTTGCAGGCAATGTTGCTTGGTGATGTAAGTGGTTTTTCGCGAGCAGATCGAAAGCTATTTCAAACATGGGGAATCTCGCATCTGTTGGTGGTTTCTGGTCTGCATGTGGGAGCCCTCTTTTTTTTCATTCGAGGCACAGTCTCGCTCTTTCTGTGGCTCGCATTTTTTCTGCCTGGAAGATATTCGTTGGCACGATATCTTCCAGACGTGTGCGGCGGAGGTAGTGTCTGGTGGTATGTGGCGCAACTTGAGTTTCCAGTCAGTGCAACAAGAGCCGCCATCGCTGTTACGTTCTATCTTCTTTTCCCGCTATGCGGATTGAATGTCAGAGGGGTGGTGAAAATATTACTCGCTTTCGTGAGTATTGTGTCGCTCTGGCCGGGGGTTTGGGAAGAGGTGGGTTTTCAGCTTACTTTTGCAGCGCTTTTTTCGCTTGTTTTTGCCAGCTCCATACGAAAGCGATTTGAGCTTCCGTGGTATCAGGCGGCTCTTACCACCACGCTCTTGCCGACGCTCAGTACTTCCCTGGTCTTGTGTTGTACGATAGGAGGGGGGAGTTGGCTGAGCCCGTTCGGGAATATTCTCTTGGCTCCATTCATCGTATTTATTGGCTTTTATGGGGGCCTGGTTTCGCTATTCATCTCTTATGGCTTTGATGGGCTTGGTGGTCTGGGAGGGTGGATTGTTGATGGACTCTTATCTGAGTTTCATCGGACTCTCGTCTTTGTCACCCCACATATTGAGCAGGGCGTGGGTTTTGTAGTGCTATGGGTTTTGGCACTCTTGGGGATCTTTTTGATGTTTTGGAGGGGCGTCTTGTTCAGACGGTCTTTCATCGTTAGTGGCGAGTGATGAGTTACGAGATGCAGAGCCGCGAGAGGTTTGGCAGTTCATCTAGGACCTTTCCGACACCACGGACTACGCAGCCAAGAGGGTCATCAACCCGATGCACCTGAATACCAATCTCTTCTTGGATTCTTTGAGTGAGACCTCGGGTCAGTGCACCACCTCCGGCTAAATAAATACCATGAGCCATGATGTCTTGAGCAATCTCAGGGTTTGCTTGTTCAAGTGCCGTGTTTACTGAATCAACGATAGCAAATATTGGTTCAGAAAGCGCATCACGAATGACTTCGTCGGACACGTTTGCTTGTTGTGGTAGGCCAGTTCTTATGTTTCGCCCGAAGGTTCTCGAAAGTTCGATTTTACGGAGGGGGATCGCTGAACCAATTTCTTTCTTCAAGCGCTCAGCCTCATATACGCCGATTTCTAACGAAAAATGCCGTCTTAGATATCTTTGGATGGCCTCATCCATCTCATCTCCAGCAACTCGAATAGAGCGCGAATAGTTTGTTCCACCGAGACAGAGAATTGCAACCTCGGTTGTCCCACCACCGATATCAATGATCATACTTCCTACCGGTTCGTTTACCGGAAGTCCCGCTCCTAGGGCTGCCGCCATTGGTTCTTCGATAAGGCGCACGTGGCGCACCCCTGCACAATGGGCAGCATCGATCACGGCGCGCTTCTCAACTTGAGTGATACCTGAGGGGACTCCGATAATGAGCCTTGGTTTCAGGAGGCGGAATCCTGACATCGATTTTTTCAAAAATGAACGGATCATCTCAGAGGCATAGGTGAAGTCGGAGATGACTCCGCTCTTGAGCGGCCGAAGTGTTGAGATATGTGCATTCGTTTTTCCAAACATCTCTTTTGCTTCTTTGCCGAAAGCTACCGCAGCTCCACTCTCTGATTCGAATGCGACGAGGGATGGCTCATTGAGCACGACGCCCTTGCCGCGTACGTGGACTAACGTATTGGCTGTTCCCAGGTCCATCGCAATATCTGAGGAGAGGTATTCGCTCCATTTGCCGAAAACGCTGTGCCCTTTATTTTCTTTTTTTATGAAGGGAGCGGGGAGTGATGCTGATACCATATTATTTCTCGCTATGATGACTGATGATTGAAATTCTTTACCTGCTTTATGGACCTTCCTCGAAGTGTTTCCAGCATGCCTTTTCTTCCCGCACTATTTGCCTCAATATGAAGAGTTGAGCGAGCGAATCCTTGAGTCCCCGTTTGCTGCTCGGAGGTCTGAGAATTGAATGGTTTCTGGTGACGCCGCGTAGCGTTGCCTCTTCCTTCTCCTCGGAGCCATCTATAGAGAGCTGAGGGGGGTCTCTTCGGTAGCGAAGAGCCACCACTGGTGTTTGAGGAAAAGCCAGTACTCTTTGATAAGGCATCTGCGAGCCAATCCCTCAGACACCCGCTTCCATTGTTCAGATTTGTCAGGGTGTCACTTGAAGATTTGATGATTTCATTGACGAGGACTTCGAATGCTTCCTCTCGAGGATCCGTTGTTACGTATTGGAGCCTTTTACGGAGAAAGAAGAGAAACAGGGCGCGCATTTTCTTCGTGAGCATGGCGCTGCGCAAGTGATCGCATACCAGTACGATTTCTTGGGTGAAGATGAGCGAGGCCGCGCTTTGGTGCTCACCCGTTGTCTCGCCCTCAAGTTTTTCAGATTGAAGTGATTTGAAAAAAGCGACACTCGCTTCATGCCATGCATGTTGTAAGTGCACGGAGATGGCGAGCAGGTGTTCCGCTGATATGCGACGAGAAAGCAAGCTTCCACCAGACGACGTATCGTCTTTTGCTTGGTCTTCTTTCGGCTGGGTCGGGTTGTTTGGGGAATCCGATGCGACCTCCTGAGAAGGCCGCCACATATCGAGAGAGAAACGGATCGAGGTGACAGAGAGAGTCCTTTCTTTCTGATCGGAGAGGAGTGTTCTCAGGGTGTCTTCAAATTGATTTGATGTTAGCTCCATGAGCGCTGAGTGCGAAAACTCGCTGGCAACCTTCTCGGAGCTCGGCAAGGTGTGACCACTACTATGAGGCTCACTACTATGAGGCTGACTGCTCTCAGGGTCACTTCTTCGAAGAAGTGCATCTCGTTCGAAGTGAAGAGCGATTAGCCTCTCAACTTGAGTTCCGATCTGTTGGAGAAGTTTCATTTGAAGGGGCGTAAACTTGTAAGCCTTCATGCTATCGACCGCAAGAACTCCATATTTTACCGAGTTTTGGGGATTTTGATGCAATGCCTTTCCATTATTCCCGAAGGGGACAGCGGCAAAACTTTTGAGTGGAATATGAGTTCCATAAATGCCAAGGCCAGTAGCATCCATCTCAAAGGGAGAGATATGAAGAGGCTTTCCAGTCTTTGCGACCCAAAGCGCTGGACCCGCTGTAATGACCTTCTGCTTTTTTGGAAGAGCTGTTGGCGATAGTGTCTGACTTGCAAGAGGGAAGAGTCCTTCGTGGCCGTATTCAGACTCCTGTTTCCCATTACGAAAAAGATCGCTTTCGCTTCCCTGTACGATCCGTTCAAAAACGTTGCTCGGTAGGAGCAGGAATACCGAGTGAGTTTCAAGGGCGTTTGCCGCAAGCTTTAGCGTTTGAGAAAGATCAGATCTCAGTTCTTCGAAGTTGCAGCCTTGATGTTGTAGAGGAGTAACAAATTCCGAATCCACGTTTTGTGGATTGCTGACAGAAGCAAGCGCCTCCTGTTCAGTGCTCAGTGTCGGCTTGGAGTCTTGCCGCAGGTTAGTTTCTGACGGTGAAACAAGAGAAAGGCTCTCATGAGAACCTGCCAATTCTTGAGTGTTATCCAACTCATTCTCGATATGAGTTGAGGCAAATGGAAGGGGTGCTTGTTGGAATGAGTGGTGGCTTTGAACGAGCTTTTTGGCGGTGGCCGACACAGGTTGCCTTACTAGAAAATTGTTTGTCCGTACAGTGAGAAGGTTCTCGCGTTATTTAAGCTACTTAAAGCTAACAAAGCCCGGTGCGCTCGGCAACGTATTTTCTGAGACTTGACACCGTTTTTTGAGGGAGTTTTTGAGAGGCGTAACGAGCTGCTGGATAGCTCGTTCCACGAATCGGTTCATGGCCGGCAGGCTCAGCTGCACCAGAGTCGTTCATTATAATTCTCACATGGGTGAGCCACCAAGAGGTGTCGGGTCTTGGTGCTGAGCAGGAGCTGTGCAGCACTCAGGAGTTGACGCGCCCCCATTCCGATCGAAAAGGATGAGAGCTCAAGAGAACCCTCTTTCCTATTTCGTTCACGTGTCTCGACAAGGCGGTGGGCCGTTACTTCTCCATCTCAAACTGGTACTCATCTGCTCTTAGGCGACCGTCAGCCAGAATGAAAATATTGACGCTGTGTTCTTTCTCGAGTTGGGAGAGTTCAAACTTCTTGTTGTTGAGCAGAAAGAGTGCTGCAGTTGGAGCAAGTCGGGCTTTTACCATGCCGACCTGTCCGACAATGACGGCACTCTGAATTTTTCGAAGAACTTCTAACGCAACAAGCTCTGGGTTCTTCACCTTTCCGTTCCCATCACAGTGTTGGCATTTCATGTGGCTCTGACTTGAGAGTGATGCTCGAAGCCGTTGACGGGACATCTCTAAGAGCCCGAATTTAGAGAGCTTTCCAACCTCAATCCGAGCCTTGTCGGATTTCACGGCATCTGCCATTCGCCGCTCCACTTCGGAGCGATGCTTACGGTCAAGCATGTCGATGAAATCGATTACAATCAGCCCGCCCAAGTCTCTCAGTCGTAGTTGACGAGCAACTGCGTCCGCCGCTTCAAGATTGGTGCGATACGCTGTCTCCTCGATTCCTCCGCCTGCGGTCGCTTTCCCAGAGTTCACATCAATCGCAACTAGCGCCTCCAGTGTATCGATGACAATCGCACCGCCTGAAGGCAATCGCACTTCGCTTTTGAAAGTATCTGAAACCTGTTCATCAATCCCATGGAATGAAAAAAGTGGTTGTTCATCCTCGTAGAGTTTTATTCGTGAACGATACCGAGGCATGACCTGATTCACGAACTCTTTTACGCGTTGGTAGGTGTCTTTTGTGTCGGTGACGATCTCTCGTACTTCTGGTGTAAAGTAGTCACGAATCACTCTCGTGGCCAGATCATCTTCACTGTACAGTACGGATGGAGATGAAGCATCTTGAGCTTTTTCAAGTATTTTCTCCCAAAGAGTGAGCTGAAGGGATAGGTCCCGCGAGAGATCCGCTTGTGAGCGGTCCAAGCCAGCGGTTCTCACGATGAGCCCCATGCCATCTGGTATTTCGAGCTCAGAGGCCAATGAGGAAAGGCGCGAGCGCTGCCGCGAGTCGCTAATTTTTCGAGATACTCCGCCTCGGTCGCTGCCAGGCATGAGCACTACATATCGACCAGGAAGTGAGAGATACGTGGTAAGAGTTGCCCCTTTGAGCTCTCGCTCCTCCTTAACGACCTGGACTATAAGTTCTTGCCCTGGACTGAGCACGTCTTGAATATTTGGACGCTTATTTGGGCCTCTTCCTTTTCTTCTGCCACTTCGCTTTTCAAAGTATCCAGGGTGAATATCGTTGATCTGTAAGAAGCCATTACGCTCGGTGCCGATATTAAGGAAGGCCGCCTGAAGGCTTGGCTCTAACCGCTCAATCTTTGCGCGATAAATGTTCCCCTTTAACTTTTTTCCGACTGTTGATTCAACTTCTAACTCTAGAAGTTGCTTGTCCTCTACTATAGCAATCCTGCACTCTTCGGAGTGAACTGCATTGATAAGCATTTTTCGACTCATGTAATCTCCCAAACACATGCGGAAGAGGAGTCTTCAACCATCTTGCAAAGGAGCTATTATCCAGCAGGGGGCTTGCATACAGCTCATCGATCATCGATAGCTTCTGTCTGCACGTAGCCTGTTGTGGATAGGCGCGTTCAAAGCCATCGCACGATTTTGCTTTTGAACCGCGTAGAGAAACCATCTTCCTCTCCACTGTTGAGCCCATTGAGACTGTGGACCCTGCCAGTGGTACGGGGCGAGGAGTTTCTCTCATAGCCTTCAGATTAGGGATGTGCACGAGTAATCGTTTTCTTCGGACTTGACTCGTATTCTCCGAAGTTTGATACGTCTTGCACTGTCTGACCATCTTTCTGACCATCTTTTCGGTCTTGTCCGAAGTCCCACTACGCTCCCGTAAGGCACTTGAGCCAAAGGGCTTAGCTGAGGTCGGATTGTAATCTGTTAATTGAACAGACCGGATTGTGTGGTCTTGTACAGCGTGGTCTTGTACAGCATGGTCTTGTGCAGACTGTGCCGCAACGTGGTCTTGCCACGACCGTGCTGCTGCATAGCCTGCCCCTAACGTGAGGGAAGTGAATTGCCTTTTCTGTTGGTTGAAGTTGCTACCTCTCATGAGGTGCCTCTCCCAATCGTTAACTAAATTTTAGAACTGAAAACTCGTTTCAGGCACTCTCCGTGCCGTAGGGTTTGACCAGAAGCTTGCCACTTCGCTTGAGGCGTAAGTCGGTTTGAAGCTCTTAAGTCAGTTCAAAGCTACGCACGTACATGTACGCTTAGACACGGGGTCTTTGCCTGAAACACCAGTATGATATCAGACCCTTTTTCAGGACAATTAGCAAATATGATTAACTAATTGAGATAACACACCTTTTAAATGGGCAGCCGCTCAGATGCTGTTGTTTCGCCTCTGATGAGCCCCCATAGCCTTTTTTATAGGATGATTTTCCCGGCTCAGAGGAAGCAGAAAAGGGAGAAGAAAGAAGGCACTCTACCGTAGGGTTGCAAATGTTGATGCCTATTGCGAATTGATTGGAGTCGAAAAATCTTTGCCTCTCTCGTCTGAAAGTCCGACAATGGGGGCATGTCCGTTTATTTACAGATATGGGATGGCAAGCGCAAAAAGAAGCAGTATCCAATTCGAGAGGGTCAAAATCTCATTGGACGGTGGGATCCGACTGCCGGAGTGTTTCCAGAAATAGATTTGGACGCGATTGATGAGGATGCTCGGGTTTCTCGGAAACATGCCACCATTGAGATGTCGGGTGATGAACTCTCGATTATCGATATGGGGAGTCTGAATGGCACAATCTTGAATGGAGCAGTGCAGCTTGAAGAGGGAAAAGTTTACCCGCTGCAGGATGGCGATCAAATTCTTATAGGGAGAATAGCGCTTCAGGTCTCTTGGGATGAATAGAACACGTAGGGTTGGGGTAACTGAGAGAAGAGAGAACAGCCTTTTTAGCCTCAAGCGTCAAGAAGAGCTTCGACCTCCTTCAAGAGGAGTGATGGTTTGCATGGCTTCGTTAATACGAGGCTCCCCCCGAGGGTTTCGACATCCGCATGCACTTCAGGATCATCAATAGCGGTGAAGGCGACGATTGGAACGTTTAGCCCTTTGGCTCTCAGTGCTTGAATGCACTCTTGACCACTCATCTTTGGCATCATCAAGTCAACCAAAACGATGTCTGGTGCGGTGTCATCGATAGCAGAGATTGCGCGGCAGCCATCTGAGCTGCGAATAACTTCAAAGCCATGCTCTTCGAAGAGAAGATCGACAATGTCTAGAGCGATCATGTCGTCATCGATAATGAGAATCTTCTTGTGTCTCGTCATGGCAGGCGCCTTTGTAACTCAAAACGAAATACCTCGAAACTTTTTAGATGCAGGCATGGTATGAAGGAGTGCATGAGTTTCTCCAAGTCGGAGCCAGAAAAATAAACCATGTTCTATAATCAGGAGGTTAGCTACAGAACTTTCTTAGAATCAACTCATTTTTCCTAAGAATTTTTTGTACGATTCCTCTTGTTCTTGCTTTGCCATAACCTTTCTGTTCGATGCGAATGATGGTTTATTAAAACTTTGAATTCTTGGGGCTTAAATCCATGAGTTTACGGCCATTCTGGTCGAGAGTAGACACCGTATGTTTTCGTTAGAAATAACTTTTAATGGTGATGGGGCCGATACTGAAACGGTCTTCGTCCGCAGGTCACACGCGGTCATTGGAGCCAGCGACTACGCCCACGTGCTAATCGATGAACTTGCTGAACTGCCGTATGAACTTCATCTGTATAGAGGTATTGGCCGGACTTTCCGAACTCAGCCGCTTATTTCGCATTCTCACTTGCGAGTTGAAACCCCTGCTTACCTCGATCGGGAATATGATGGGGAAGCGAGCCTGAACCTGGGCTCCATACAGCTTTCTATCACTGCACTCGATCTTGACCTTTGCTCTATGCGAGGAGATGCCCTTGATAAGGTAGCAGCTCACATTTTACGCAGAGCGTGTGAAAACCCGGCGCCGTATTTCCCTGCGCTGGCGGTAAGCGGAGATGCTCCAGTCACTATTTCGTTTTCGCCAGATCTTCCGCTGACGATTGGTAGAGATCGAGATAATGCACTTCGCTTGGACGCTCCTGATGTATCTGCAAGGCATGCCAATGTGACGTATGAAGCTGGGAAATTTTTTATTGAGGATGTCGGTTCTACAAATGGAACCTTTGTGGGAGCACAGCAAGTTTCAGGGAAAAATCAGATTCCTCCTGGAAAGCCAATTATCATTGGGAGAAGCATTGTTGCGTATGCAATCGATCAAGAAGAGCAAGTCTCAGTGCCCCGTCAAACTGCAGAGGTTGATCTGCAGATACTTCCAGAGGAACGCTATCCGCTGCTGATGTCACTCTCAGAAGTCGCTCGTCCGCAGAAATTGCTGATTCAAGAAGGAAAGCCCCTCAGGATTGGCAGAGATCCCTCAAGTGATCTTTGGCTTGGTGCGCCGCATGTGTCGCGGAAACACTCAACTATTGAATTTATCAGCCTTGAGGATATTCTCATCACGGACCTCAGTATGAATGGACTCGCGTATGATGGTGGGGTGCTAACGCAAGGAGAATCCGTTCACCTCGAGAATAGCCCGTGTGTGTTGAATTTTGGCGGTGGTATTACCGTTGCCATCTGTTTTTCGGAAGAGCATGAAGAGATGTTCCTTGAGAGCAATGGTGCTCCTTCTACCTTTACTCAGAAAGAGGGGGAAGAGAGAGATTCGCGAGAAGTAGTGCCGAGCCGCCAAACATTGGCTGCCCCTGGAGTTCCTCAAGAGGCGCTCTCCCAGTTCGAGATGAATACGAGACCGAATCGTTTTGTTTCAGGATTCTTAGCGCTTGGTTCGTATGAACGGGTAGGAGTTCTCGTAACAGGAATTCTTGTAGCGCTCGCATTACTTGTAGCGTCAATGCTTGTTGTTTCGTTACTTTTTTGAAGGGTTTTTATCTAAAGGAGAAAAAAATGGCCACTGATAGCACTGAATTAACCTTTGTTCGTTGTCCATCGTGTCGGAGTCTTGTGCCGGCGGTGTCGACTCGTTGCAGAATGTGTGGAGCTGGACTCGAAGAGGATGAGCTGGCATCAGGTGCAGAGGAAGATGACTTTTCAACTCCTGAGTCTGCCCTTGAAAGCGCTCCCGCTGAAGCTGAGGATGATTTTGATGATCCGCTTGGAGCATATCTTGAGGATTTTGAAGATGAAGAGGACGAGGAGCTTGCTGCGAGTGAGCCGATAAGAGAAGAGAGTGATTATCCAGAAGCGATTCAGGAGGAGGAAGAGGAAGACCTGGTGGAGGAAATGGACTCTGACATTTTCGAGGCGGGGGACGAAGCAGGGTTTTTAGAAGAGGATTTCGATGATGTTGTCGATGATGATGAGGCACCGTTAGTGACTCAAGCGCCGCGTCAGCCGCGAGTGGAAGAATCAACTGAATCTGTTGCTCCGCGAGTAAGAATGGAGCGAGGCTCGTCCAAGAAAGGGCTCTCTTTCGGTGGCAGAGCGAAACAAAAGACACCCGATGAGTCTTCTCATGAAGCTGAAGCAACCTTTGAAGGAGAGGCGTCTCGTATGTGGCGCGAACAAAGGAGACAAGGACGGCGGCGAGAGGAATCAGCGCCGCGCAGAAACCAAGATGGAGCGATGGGAGAACAGGGCGTCTCTGCTAGGGGAGCTGTAGCAGCTCAGCAAGCTCAAGATAATCAAGGGTTATTGCATGGGTGGCTTGTCAGTTTTTCGGTTGCCAACGGCGTAGGCTACGAGCTGAGAGAGGGGAAGTTCTTTGTCAGTCGCACACCGCTGAAAGATAAAGATTTCGTCCTTGATCATCCCTCTGTTTCAACACCACATGCGCTCATGACACTTTCTGATGAGTATGGATTGCTTGTACAGGATCTCATGAGTGAGACAGGTGTTTTTGTCCGTCGGGAAGGTGATGCCATCTATCGGAAAGAAGAAGAAGCCATCATACTCGGTCATGGAGACTGGGTACGTTTTGGTGAGCAAGAGTTTCTGGTGACGCTTATTCCATCTTTACCGCGAGGTTAGGATACCGCTCTCACGTTACGTTCGAGAGGCTTAGAGGAAAACCCCATGACTCACGTGAATAAAAGACTGTGTGTTTATTGTTTTGCTGCTGTGGTCATGAGCCTCTTGATGATGGGCTGTTCGGACGTTCCCGTTGCTGAGGACATTTCTCAAGACCAAGCTCGAGAAGTGGTAGCAGTGCTGAGCAAGAACGGCATTGAAGCTTCATTCACTCGGAAGAGAAGAGGAGTTGGCAATTTCTTGGTGGAGGTTGCTCCCAGAGATTTCTCTACGGCCATCCGAATCTTGCACGAGAAGGGAATTCCTGAGTCCTCTCGCAGTGAAGTTCTCTCCACCCTCTCGACCAGTTCATTTCTTCCGGATTCGCGCATGGTAGAAGCGGTGCGCTTAGATTTTGCGCGTTCACTACAGATAGAGTCCCTCTTAGAGAATCTTCCTGATGTCGCCTCTGCTCGAGTCGTGTTGCGACTCCATTCTGAGAGACCGGCAAAGAAGACGAATACAGATGATCTTCAAGTCGTGAAGGAAGATCGCGGAGCATCGGTCGTTTTGAAAGTAAAAGATGCCTCTCTCGCTCCTCGCTCGGAAATACAGGCCCTACTACAGTCAATTATTCCAGAGCTAGAGGCCGACAGGATTCATCTGGCGATTTTTTCTCATGAGCCAGAGGGGGAGGGAGTTAGTGAGGCTAGCCTCGACGGAGAGAAGTTCGATTGGGTTGAATTATTCTTTGGCTGGAAAGTGGCAGCAGCAGATTATCCAGCTATCGTGCTCTCACTTCTTGGTGTCTTGGTGCTTGTTGCTGTTGCAGGGATTTTCGGGGGATATTGGTTTGGCGTCATTACCACTGCCTCTCGGGGCCAAATGTCTTCCCTTGATTCGTTCCGTAACGGCGAGCCCTTACAGTTACAACCGTTCGATGTTCGTGATGATGATCGGAGGTCGCAACTATGAAGCTCGAGAAATTTCGTTCCCTTTCAGCGCATCAGCGAGCAATGGTAGCAATAGCAGTGCTGCTCGATGGACATGAGGCCGAGCTTTATCTTGACAATGATTCGTTAGCAGGTGAAGAGCTGGCAAAGGCAGCGAAAGATTTTGTGGCCGCATCGCCAGAGTTCAGGAACATTTTAGCGGGCGACGCGCTGAGACGTGCATTAGAAGAGTTGCAAAGTCGAACTGCTGATGTGAAGGATGAACGTTTGCAGGAATGAGGGTTTAGAGAATATTAGAAGAGTAATTCATGTCGATTGCGTCGGATGAACAACAGTACGGGGAGAGTGACTTTCGGGCATGGGATCCGTTAACTGAGCTATCAGCGGTAAGTGCTGAGGATATCCGTTTCTCAAGAGGCTTTCTTCGGTCCCAACCAGAGGTATGGTTTCCTGGATTTACTGCTCATTGGCTACCGCTTTTTCACACCTTCGATATACATCATGAAAAGTGCGGAACTACTCCGCTCATAGATCTCGATGCCGGAGAGGGAGTCGCCTTTCATGGGAGTCTTGATGGAGAGACTGTTTCTCTTTTTATTCCGAGGTCCTTGTCTGAATGTATTACGAGAACTCAAGCTCCAGCCGCATCCCTTACCGCTAAACATCTGATGATAGAATATTTTGCAAGAAGATTCATGACGAGCCTTGCGTCATCTTGGAGTGCGAACGAAGGGGGCGTCTTCCGCTTTCAAAGTGATGTTAGTGCTCCTTCAGAGGCTTGCGTTGGTGGCGTTCGGCTTGATTTTCGGCTGAATGGCGAGGAGCTTTCGCTTGTTATAGGAATAAGCCAAGGGCTGATGGATAGGCTCGATCAATTGTGGATTACACAAATATTAAAAGGAATACCTTCTGCTGAGGAGAGGGCACGTGTGAGGGTTGTTTTTGGGAGCACTGCATTTCTCCCCTCGGAGGTAGGTGATAGCCTTGTTCCTGGCAAGACGCTTCCGATCAATTTTGGTGGTAGCGATTCAGTCGTGTTGCTCATGGATGAGCAGCCATGGCTTGAGGGATCACTTTTCACTCACGATGATCAACTCGTTTTTCAAGCAAGAGGAGAAGCGAACGAAGGCATCGCGAATGCTGATGGAATGACTTCTGTAACGTTTGAGCTAGAGGAGATAGAACTTTCAAAAGCTGAGAGTGCTCTTCTTTCCCAGCCGGGTGCGCTTCATAAGCTCGCATCTTCTGCGAAACAGCCTAAAATTCATATTTCTGTCGCGCATAA
Source organism: bacterium (assembly GCA_009926305.1). Taxonomy (NCBI): domain Bacteria; species bacterium. The sequence goes on along the minus strand of RFPC01000005.1, from coordinate 41,693 downwards.
AAAGGTCGGACATGGGATTCTGGTTGCCTATGAGTCTCAGCTCTTTGTAAAGGTCATCGGAGAGCAATAGCGGATAGAGATAATCATGAAAGAGACCGTTCGAACGGTCTTCCCAGTCGATGAGCGTCTGAAAATAGCGGCTAGTGAAATGACGTTCTTTTCTTCACAATACCCTTCATGGGAATTGATGCAAACGCAGCGAGTTATCAGATAGCTCTCATCATTTTAGTCCTTCTTACGGGGGGATTCTTAAAGAGTTTTACGACTCTTCAAATTTTTCGTATTGGCCTCGGGTTTCATGGCGCTACCGTGGGCGTGGTTGTTATGATTTTTTCAGCCGTTCTCGCTCTCTTTGTGGTTGATTCTGTTGTCCCTGTAGGTAATCTGATGACAACCCTCTCTGCTCCAGAACAAAGAGAGAGTATGCTTGAGCAACGTATTGTGCCGTTTCTTGAGCAAAGAACGGATCCCGAACGCAGGGAGGAGATATCACGGCTGCAGTCTGAACTTCGAGATAAGTTTCAAGCGCCAGTGAAGAGTAGTGCGGGAATGACGGAATCGGCACCGAACCCTGAGCAGATAGGGAAGCAGTCAGGGTTTTATCCTGTACTTGTAAGTTTTCTCTTGGATGAGCTCGAGGGCGCATTTCAGCTTGGAGTTCTCTTCATTTTGCCATTTGTGATCATTGATCTCCTCGTGGTGCACGTGATGCAGTTGTTGCAAATGACACAGTTGCCAGCTTTATGTTTTTCATTGCCAATGAAGCTTCTTCTTTTTCTGGTTGTCGATGGTTGGGGGATGTTAATCCAGAGGCTAGCCGGAGATTACATTTCAGGATAAATGTCATGGAATTGAATGTATTCTCAACGATAATTCGGATGTTTCTCATAGTGGGGGTTCCCGTAACGGGATGTATCGTTGGATTTGGGCTATTGGGCTATCTCTTAACGGGCTTCTTCTCGATCCAAGATTACACCTTAAACTATGCACTAAGAGTTATCGGGGCGCTTTTTGCATTAATTTTGCTGGGAGCCCCTATGATTAATTTTTTTATCGAAGAGACGAGAACGCTCTACCTGGTGGTAGGATAGGCTCGGATTGTGAGCAGGGTGTCGTAGGATGACTGAGTTTGCAATAGCAGGGGCTGGACTCTTTCTCGGTTGTGTCCTCTCTCCAGTCATGACGGTCATTGCAGCGCCGTGTCTTGTCCTATGTCTTCTCCTCGTGAGTATTCAGGTCCCCTTTTCCTTTTTGGGGTTATTGTGTGCGGTCGTTGCACTGTGTGCTATCCCGCTCACTTGGCTTCTTATAAGTTGTCTTTTCGAGAGGGTTGGACTTCGGGACCTTTTTGAAGATCACATGTGTTACAGGTGGCTTCCGTGTGTCGTGATGATGTTCTTACTGCCGGAGCTGCTCAGTGAAGACGTGCTCCATGGCATTGTGGAGATATACATGCGGCACCGTGCCGAAGTTCTTCTCTCTGTATTTTCATATTTCACTTCAATGGTTCTGAAGTGGGGCATTCTTGTGGGTTGTGCCTATGTACTTGTATACGCACTTCTCGCTTTCATTGTGTACCTCGTGAGTATCCCCCTAATAGTAAGAAGAAATAGAGTAGAGCTTAGCTTTTCCATCACGTATCAGATTGCAGTTGTTCCTCTGGTGCTCTTGCTTCTGGCCATTTCTTGTCAATCGATAAGCCAATATTTTCTCCACGAGCTATTACTGCCCGGTTAATAGGATAATAATCGAGTGAAGTCTGAATCAGCTTTTAGGAATGCCGTAGCAACACTGACACTCTGCTCAGTGGCGTTTTTTTGCTTTTCCCCTTTCGTTTATCAGGCTCTCCTCAAAGAGCTCTCACTCACCATAAAGCCGTGTCTAGAGGGTCATCTTGCAGAGTGTTTATCAGCATGTGGTCGAGAGATAGTGTTGGTCATTGCTCTTCCCTTACTAATTGTCCCAATAGTCCTGTTTTCTAAAGCTGCTCATACTTTTATTTGGTCATCAGGAGAGAGTCAGTCACGCACCTATTGGAGCACGTTCTTTCTCTTAGGAGCGTACTTCCTGTTCAGTGGAGTGTTCATTTCAGCTTTTTTTGCAGCAGTCTATTTTCTTTTCCCCAAGCTCATTCAAGAGTCACTTTTATATCGGTCTGACGGGGATTTAGGCGAAATCCTAGAGTACTCCTATCTGTTTTTAGTTGCTATGATCTTGGTGGTAAGTTTAGGATTTTTAAATATTCTTCTTGTGTTTATACAAAAGTCCTTTCTGAAGGGGCCAAGTGATAGCTAAGATTAAAAAGAATACTGCGAATCGGTAATTCAAAGGGAAGAAGATGAAAAGTCGAATTGAGGAACTCATGTTTCATGATGAAACACGACTCCCCTTGTTGGCGCTCGTCCCGCAAGGCAAGAATGCTGGTGAGCTTCCAAAGTTACGTGCAGCGTTACTTGCGCGAATGGAACGGGTCGAGCAAGAGGTGGAGGGCGCAAGTAATTCGCGGGTCACTATGGGAGAATCAGAGCGACAGAGGCGTGATGAGCGTGATATGTTAAAGATTGCGATTGATTGGATTGCTTTACAAGAAGATGATCATGGCAAATGAGAACAAGTCCGAGGCCACTATTTCGGATGAGGAAGTAAGTGGTGGTAATCAACCGATGGAATCGTCAAAAGCACTCTCGCCTCGGGGGGATCGAGCGATTGTTCGCCATGGTTATTCCACAACAGAGCTGGATGCACTCTATTCCCTGAGTCGAATATTTATAGAAAGCGGAGAGATTGCCACTGCTGAGAGAGTCGCCAGAGGGCTCGTGTCGATAGAGCCGACGCATGTAAATGCATGGCTGGTAATAGCGTATGCCTCTTTGATGAGGGAAGATTACGGGGAGACTATCTCGGCTGCTCATCGAGCTCTTGAATTACGGAACTCTTCGATGGAAGCCTTGTTATTCCTCGTCTTGGCGCATTTTCAATTAAAAGACTTTCAGACTGGGGGAACATATCTGGGAGAAGTTTCAGATCGACTAGCTGCTAGTGAGCGAATGCGACCTGAGCTTCGGCAGCTATACGAAGCTCAGGTGCTGCGTTTCGAGGAACGGCTAACAGGCGGTTCTTCAAAGACTTCCTAATGCCGATCCTCTTTTTTTGTGAACGTTGAATTCTCGCCGTTTCTGCAAGGAGCATCTCGTGCATTAATTCTTTTCGTCCTCTTTTGTCTTCTTGGTATCATCTTCCTCAACAAGTGCTGAATCAATCGCCATTTTTACTGCTTCTCGGATAAGGCGTTTTTGCTCCTCTGGCAACTTGCTTGAGCGGAATAGGTTTTTTGCTTCTTCATCAACCATTCCTAAAAGTTTCTCGCGGTCTTCAAATCGCAGGCGTTGCAGGTTGTCGCCAGCCTGCGGAGTTTTGCCGGAGCGTTTTACACCAGTTGTTTTTCCAACTTTCTTTACCTCTTCAATGTTATCAACTTTTGATACGGAAGTGGTCTTCTGTGTTTTACTGATTCCCTTGACGTTTTTCTTGTCTTTTTCATCGCTCATTTTTGTTTTCCTACAGTCATTCTGGATTTTTTCCCTTACTGGTTTTTGATATTTCCCTGAGGCGTAAAGGCCATTACGTTTTCTGTCCTTGCGCATAGAGTTCTGTAAAGGGGCCCGCCTGCTTTCTTTGTTTCATTTCAATAGAGAGCGGCCTGAGTGCAGGTCGGACTTTTAGCGGTTCAAAGGAGCTGTTTTTTTCGATTGCCCTCTGTAAATGGTCGACAAGGGCCTTATGTTCTCGGATTACATTCAGCTCGTCCATTTCCCACTCGGATGCGATTGCTCTCATTGAATCCCCATGCCAATACATTCGCCATATGATTATTTGATGAATTACTTCCAGATGCGCTAAGAAGGTCACCATTCGTTTCGTATCAACGATATCATCGAGCGAAGCTGAGGCGAGCCCCTGTCGCGTGGTGACGAGAGTTGCGCCGATTAAGAGTTGTCTGATGCTCGCGCGCATTGCCTTATCGCCTTCCTCTTGGTCAAGCGACATAGGAATAGCTCCACTGCGAAGTTCGGGAAAGAGTTCAAAAAGTTCAATCGATACCTCTTTAGCAAGTCGTTCAAACTGTGTATCAGACCCCGAGCGTGTCCAGCCTTTTGATACTCGGGCTGCTTCAGTAGAGGCTTCATGTATTCTTCGTCTTGCATAGCCACGAAACGGGATGCCACGCTCTGGATTAAACCGTCTCGAGCAAAAGATCAGAGCCTCCATCGCAGCTCCATCGAGTCCGTCATTTTGCCAGTCAAGGTTCCAACCACGAGCAACCGACCGAGCTATACTCTCAGCCCAGCCTCGATGTTCCTCGACAAGTGCGTTTGCTTCTTCGATGGATAAACCCTCTTGGTCATCCTGCGGGGTATCTTCACTCATTTGATGGTGCCTATTTTGCTAGCCTGTCCCTGTTTTTCGCATACCCGACACATCCTTACAAACCTCTTCTGAACCAAGTCGCCTTTCTTTGCGAGTGACTGAAAAAAGCCATAAATAAAGAGAATAAATACAATATGTTATCACTTTTTATGAAGCGGCTAGTCCTTTAGTGCTGACCAGTGTTTGTCAGGGGATGCCTCTGACACACACCGTCTTTCCTTGTTTAGGGGCAAGGCGAGTTGAAGGAGCAAATCAAGTGAATTCGATAAAAGAAACACGATACCAGGCACTGGATACGATTCAAGAGCTGCTTACGCTCGTTGAGGATGTTCCAGCTACACAGACTCGACTATTACTCCAAGCAGGGTTGTTAGATCTGGTCTCATGTATCGAAGAGCTCAGTAAGACTGATCAGGAAAGGTTATTTGAAATCAACAGTACAGTAGGTTCTACAGGAGAAGTGGCATGACAAAGGTTAAGGCTCGAAAAGGTTCACAGAAGACAAAGAAGGGAACGGTAAATGAGCAGGCTCTCAACGACGAAATGATTTTAGAGTATCGAATCAAAGCCCGGAAGCTGGGACGGAGTATTTTGAGAAGGTGGCAGGCACGTCTTGATCTTGAAGAAGTTGATAGTGTTGTAGACCTGTCTCTTTGTGAGGCTGTGCAACGATTTGATCCCGAAAAAGGGGCCAGCTTCATGACGTTTTTATACTATCATTTGAAGGGGAATTTGATTCGTACCGTGACTGCAGCAGCACAGGCAAATTTTATACCTGGTCAGGAGATAGAAGGGAAGAAGGGTGAAGAGCCAAAGACCATTACGGCACTTGATGTAGTGGAGGCCATTTCTGGTACTGATCAGCGTAACCCAGACGACCTTTTGCTTCAAAAAGAGTTGATTGAACTGAGCAAGAGCGCATGTACGCGACTAGATCCATTAGAGCGAGAAGTAATTGAGCGTCTGTTTCTTCAAGGCGAGCAGTTGATGAAGATTGCCAGTTCATTGGGGTACAGCAGGTGTCACATCTCTCGCGTAAAGAAAAAAGCGCTTGAGAATCTGCAAATTGAACTCGAACAGAGCCTTGAGCGTGACGATAGACCTTCTGCTGGAGCGAGCCTACAAGAGATGAGGAAAATTCAGCGCAGAAAGAAGCGGTCTCGGTATGCAAGCGAGCAGGCGCTCGATAATCAAGCTGCATAGACACTCAGAGGAAAGCGCTCATACGAAACACACTCTCGTCAGCAACGTGCGCCTTGCCTCCTCGTCGAGTGAGCAAAAGACTTATCGTACCTTTGTAAGAGAAGTTGTTCCTAAGCCGCGATATTTTCAGACAAGAGGGGTATCAGACGTCTTGAGCTCTGTTCTCCAGTGTCAGCTTCTACTATAGTCTCTGATTAGACACTGTGTGAATAATCAGGAATACAATTTGGAACATGCTAACCACCATCTCGGGCTTGAAGAAGAAAGAGCCACGTTTCGCAAACTTCTTTTTGAGCTGTTGCTCTTGGTCTGCGGCTCTTTGGTTCTATCAGCTCTGATTACGCCGGCCCTTTTTATATGGCTTCAGTCCGTATGGCCGGAGCTCCCATGGCCCTATTCTCGCGTCTATGATCGGGTGATTATGGGAGTAGCAGTTGCACTGTTTCTTCTGAGGCGTCGGCATTTTCATATCGAGAAGTACAGAGATGATTTTCACCTCCATGTGAGGGGACAAAAAGCTTCTCCAATAATACTGGGGTTTTTTACTACATTCTTTTTGAGTCTCTGTGTGGTTCCACTGTTAGTGAGTGGTGGCACTCTTGAGTGGTCAGATAATTCGTGGGGGACGGTTTTCCAGAGACTGCTAAAGGTAATTCCTGCAGCCCTCCTCATTTCTTTTATTGAAGAGGTGTTTTTTCGTTTTTTCCTTTTTCGCTCTTTACGACAGTACCTTTCATTTTGGTGGTCAGCAGGTCTTTCTTCAGCCTTGTACTCAATTGTGCACTTCATCCAGCCAGTAAAATCATGGGGATTTACTGAGCTCGAATTCTCTACCGGATTCTCTTATCTTGGACTTTTAGTCGGACGGGTGATGGAGCCTGGATTCTTGGGAGCGAGTTTTGGACTTTTTTTGGTCGGCGTAGTTCTGTGCTCTACGCTTGAGCGCACGAGATCGTTACTTCCTGTAATTGGATTGCATGCTGGATGGGTTGCAACCGTGAAAATAGTGGGAAAGTTATGTGATCCAGCTCTTGGCTTTGAGTATCCGTCTGGAGCTGGGCGTCGGTATTATCTGCTCACGGAGGAGTTTTCATGGCTGGCGATTGTTCTTGTCTGGATCGTCACGTACTGTGTCTTTCGCAATCGAAGCGATGGAGATTGCGTTCAAAGTGATAAAGAAGGTGGTCAGTAATGTGGTTTCTTTTCGCAACATCAAATATGGGCAAAGTCAGAGATTTGACTCGATACCTAGAAGGTGCAGACTTCCACCTTGCCTCGCCACAACAGTATTCAGAGATGAAGAAGATTTCGCCTTTTCAAGGGGAGGTTGAAGAAGTCGGCACAACGTATGAAGAGAATGCCGCACTTAAATCTTGCGCATATTTTCGATGGGCTGGCATTCCAACTATTGGTGATGATTCAGGGCTAGAAATCGAGGCGCTTGGCGGAGCTCCCGGTCTCTACAGCGCCCGGTATGCTGGTGAGAATTGTACATTCGATGACAACATTGCAAAAGTTCTCCAAGAGCTTGAGGGGGTGGAGAATCGCAGGGCAAAATTCGTCTGTACGCTCGCATTTACTGTATCTGAGAACGATACTACGTATTTTCGGGGGGAGCTCGAAGGGGCGATAACAGAAACTCCTCGTAAAGGGGAGGGGTTTGGTTATGATCCAATCTTTGAAGTTACAGGAACCGGAAAAACGCTGGCTCAGATAAAGCAAGAAGACGCGACTTTTGAAACCCACCGAGTGAAAGCAATGAATCTCTTTCGAGCACACTTGCAAGCAAGTCACGAGAGGGGCATGCGATAGAGTGCTGTGCTCCTACGGGAGTCTGGCGTACACGGATTGAGCACGTGAAAGATTTACCGAAGTGTAAGTTGACGGCGAGCCTCAAAGAGTCCTATTGAAACAGCATTGCTTAAGTTGAGGCTTCTTACTCCCGGTTCATCCATGGGAATTGAGAGTAGGGCTTCTGCTGGACACTGATTGAGAAATTCTTTTCCAAGCCCCGTAGTTTCGCTTCCAAACACAAGGTAGTCGCCAGGTTCAAATTTGGCTTCGTAATACGGTTTGTCTGAGAACTTCGTAAAGTACCAACACTGTTTTGCGGTACCTGAACTCTGAAATGCTTCCCAACTCCTATGTTGAGTGATGGTAACATAAGGCCAGTAATCGAGACCTGCTCGTCTTACTGCCTTTTCAGATATATCAAAACCAAGCTGTCCTACGAGATGCAAGGGGGTGCGGGTCGCAGCACATGTTCGGGCAATCGAGCCCGTATTTTGGGGTATTGTTGGTTCAACTAAAACGATATTCATGTCATACTCTACTGACATTATGGTAGGTAATTCTCTCTTAAACGCAACCGTGGTTGACAATCTTCTTTTGTCGCCTGGGTTATTTCTCCTTCGGGTTCTTCCAGATGCCCCTATCCCAGACTTTAAGCCTGGACAATATGTAGCACTCGGATTGCCTCTCGCTGAAACAGCAGCCGGTCAAAGTGCTTCGCCTCGGAGATCCCTCACAAAACGGGCCTATAGTATTGCCTCATCTCCATCTGATAAGGATGCACTCGAGTTCTATATTGCGAGAGTTGAGGATGGCGCACTTTCACCTGGGCTCTCAGAACTACGAGCAGGTGACAGGCTTTTCGTACAAAAGAAGTTCACAGGAGCCTTCACCACATGCGAAGTAGTAGCTGGCAAGAATCTCATACTCATTGCCACTGGAACAGGGATTGCTCCGTTCATTTCTATGTTGAGAACACCAGAGGTATTAAGGAGATTCGGGAGAATAACGATTCTCCACGGAGTTCGATATAAGCGAGATCTTGCATATGCTGAAGAGATTACGACTTTGATAAACTCAGCAGAATATGATCTGGAATACTTTCGAGCCGTCAGTAGAGAAGAGGTGGAAGAGGAGGGATTGAGAACTGGCTATGTACAGTCTTATGTAGCAGAAGGTCTCGTAACCGTGAATAAGGAGACTGATCATGTATTTCTGTGTGGCAATCCTAGTATGATTGAATCAGTCGTGACGCTACTGACAGCAGCTGGTTTTCAAGAACACTCTCGGAAGCAATCAGGGAATCTTCATTTGGAGAATTACTGGTAAGCACAAGTGGAGAAGCTGGCATCCTGAATATTGGCAGTACATTGCCAGGGAAAAATGAAACAAGAGTTGAGTTTTTCCCCCTTCATATTTACTCTGTAGCAGCCGATGAACAGTATTGTTGCATGTGTTTGAATATCATGCTCGAAAGGAAGTTTCTAAAGAAGAGGAAAGACTGATGGCATTCAATATTTTTGATGAGATTCAAAAGCGTTCTAAGAGCCAGTGGATTGGCCTTGTTCGAGAACAGGTTTTTCGAGGACGTACTTGGATTCAGGAGAATGGAGAGGCATCCTTTCTTATTGGAATCGTGCTGGGGCTCAGTGTTGTGGTTTTTGCGAAGCCAGTCTTGATCATCGTTGCTCTTGTAGCTCTTGTCGGTGTCAGTTTCTATATGCTTGCTCCTGAACAGGCGCCTGAAATCTCTCAAGGAGAAGGAGTTTCCTCGAACAGAGACAAGGGGGCAGGCGAGGGAGAAAGCTCGGAACATCCGGCTGCCGATGAGCCAAGCTCTCCAGAAGAGACGAAACTCCATTAGCCTCTGAGCGGAAGCTATCCGAGTTAGAATGACCATTCGATTTATATCTCACTGAAAGTCCCAACAAAATCGTTCCTGATGCTAACTCCCTCGCATCCCAAGATATAAGAGGGTAAAGCGGTAGAAATGGAATGCCGAATATTCCAGTAGGAAAAGAGAAGGTTCTTTATGGCTTTTGGTGATTTTCTGGAGGTTGCTTGTGACCTCGACAAAATTGGGCTCATCTGGAATCCAGAGATTGGAGATGAGATTTCTAAACGGGAAAGTCCGGATCAAATATCAGTTTTAGTTGATACTGGCGGACTCACTCCTCCCGCACTGAGAGATTCGTATATTTGGTTGCCAACAGTCGAACAGATGATTCTCCAAATAGAAGTAAGACAAGCAATCTTATTTCACGCTGGATTGGAGATGTCAGAGTTTTCATATTGCTATAAGACCGTTATCAAATCAAAAAAAGGTGCCATCGAGGGAGCCGCGTATTCATTTCGCGAATCAATTGGTAAGGCGCTGCATGACCTTATTGTGGTTGAACGGGAGAGGTCTGTTCATTAGCCCCCTCTTTATCAGAGACTTCCTTACCTTGAGCCTTCAGCGATGAGTCGCCTTGAGATGAGGTCAAGCTTCTTTTGCGGGATCTTCTCTTTTTATTTTGCGATGAGAGCCGTGAGCGTAAAAGAAGGAAGCCTGCTCCTACGATAAGAGCAAGCAAGACCCATTCGATATTTTCGAGTAAGTGATCTTGGTGCTCCCATGTGCTGTATCCAATCGCCATCATTAACGGCACACTAACAAGGGCAGCGATTGCATCTGCGATGATGAAACGAGCGTAGCTCATTTTCACCGCACCGCACGCGATAAAGGTAACCATACGGAGATAAAAGAGGTGTCGAGCGAGGACAATAGTAAAGAAGCGATTCCGTTCAAGCCCCTGTTTGAAACGTTTTAGACGTCTTGGAGAAAGTTTTCTTTTGAACCACGGGCTGGAAAAAAGGGCGGAGCCCCACCTTCTCCCAATGATGAAAATGATAATATCTCCGGTGACCACTCCAAGATAGCATGTCGCGAATAAACCATAAATGTTCGCTTCTTCACGAAAGGCGAATACTCCGGCAGCGATAAGAGGGAGATCTTCTGGAATCGGGAGTCCGAGGGCACCCCCCATCAATAAGGTAAAGAGAATAAGGTAAATGAGGTAACCTTCAGTGGTAAGGAGTTGTTCCAAAGACATAGGCTATCCCAATTTCTCCACTTCTCGTATCCGGTTCTGGTCAAGTAAACGGATATCAGTGCGAGCTTTGAAGCGCGGTGCCTGCATATAGGCTTTTGGAATATAGTCAAAACCAGCGAGCCAGTCGTATATTGCTTCAGCCGCCAATCGATGCCCTATCTCATTCGGATGAAAATCAGCTCCTGGAATTACTTGTATTCGCTCTAAGGGAATATTTTCGTAGAGGCGAAAGAGATCGGTATTTGGTATGTTTTCAGCCTCGAGGAGCAACTGCACTTTGTCGTGCAGCGGATGAAAAGGATAATCTTTGTCAAGCGGAACACCGAAGAGTGGGAATACGACTGCTACGAGGGGCGTATTCTTTTTACGAGCAAATTTTGCGAGCTTCTCCACCGAGCCCTTAAAACTATTCCAAGACGCGTCTTCCTCAAAGAGTGTGTGGTAATATTCAATATAGCGAGAGTGTGTATTCGTATTATGAATCCGTTCAAGGAAGTAGCCGAGAGATTTCCAGTATGGAAGTATCTTTTTGAGTATTTGGGGCGGTTGATAGGGGCCAAACTGGTTTTTGCCGGTCAGTCCCGTTGGCTGGTATGACTTGCGCTGAGGGTCGTTGAGGGTAATTTGTAAAATGAGAAGATCGGCACCTTCAGTCACCGCCCTTTTTGCTTCAGTTACCTCATGAGAGGTTGAGAAGCCAGGTACGCCATAGTTGATTACTTCAATATGCGATGATTGCTGATTTGAGTCCGCGCTCATCCGCAAAAAGCGCTCTAATCGAGCAGGAAACGCATCATCAACCTGCATGTATGGGGCAAAGGTAAAGGAGTCTCCTAATACCGCAATGCGATAGACCTCTGGGGGTTTGCGAGGATTATATTGGTTTCCTTGGAGTGTAGTGGCATTCTTCGGGTTTATGTACGCCACTGGACGGTCATTCCATATTGGGACGCGAGAACCCATCCCGCTACTGAGTCGATACAACCCTTCGACTAATACGAGGGCGAATACAAGTCCGATAAGACTCATGAACAGCAGGACAGTGGCACTCTTGATAACTCGAAACATAATGGGTTTAGGGTAACGATCTCAACTCATCTTGTCGAGGACTGTCCTTTTCAGGGAGAAATATGGGAGTCTTTTGAGACGAAGGCTCTGTCGGAAGTCGCCTAGAGAGATGAGGGGTGAACTATCCGTCGTTTTTTAAAGCAATTGCTCTATTGAGAAGCTCCATCAGGACCTGTAAGGCACCACGCTCTTGCTCGGATACCTTCTCTGATTTCTGGTCGCAAACTCTATCTCCGTAGATTAAGCCTACGCGCCTGTTATCAAAACCCACTGGCATAAGTACAAAACTCCTTCCACCAGAGAGTAAGGGCTCGCCCGTAAAGACAAGGCGATTTTCTGCAATCGCTATTGACCAGTTGTCTGTTGGTTGTTCTGAATCAAAGGGGCGTACGAACTGCTTCGGTTCAAAATCGGGGATATCTCCGAGTGCCATTCGTCCGGTGAGATTCTGCTTTTTCTTGTCGAATAAAAGGAGAAGCACTCTTTCGAATTTTAGGCTCCATGCCAGTGTTTCCATCACTGTTGTGATAATGGACGACAGAGGTTCGTGTTGTTCGACGGCCGTACGTACTTCTACAATGAACTGCGACAGATCCTCACTACTCGCTTCGGGAGAGATTGATTCTTTGTCTGATTCAGCGCTCAGTGAAACATTCATGTTCACAACATCATCTGGGAGTGGTGGTAAAGCAACCTCCATGGATGAGCAATACTGATCGTAGCACTCTATGAAGCTCTGAACTGAATCGGTAAGGAGAGTGCTTGGAAGCGGGAGAATCTTATCAATTTCGATTATGGCAGTCTCAAGTTGCTTTAATGGGTCCTCCCCGGAGAAGGCATCAGCGAGTGCTCCTCCTGCAAAGAGCGCTTGGGCAAGCTCGCCCGATGGTCCTGTTGATAAGATACGTTCCATCTCTTTCTGTGCTTTTTCACCGGGCAATAGAGCCGCCCGTTCTAAGGAAGAGGTTGTTTGGAGTATGGACTGATATTCGGTCGGAAGATTGAGCTCTTGTAATACTTCAAGACTGATTTCAATAGGAGTCAGTCCTACGAGCTCTTGTATGCCTTTCGAGATGGTAATTCCTTTTGATGCTGCTCTGTTTTTTGCTGAATCAAATAGCTTCGGAAAATAGAAAGAGATGAGCAGGAGGCCCAACTCACCAAATGTACCCGCCAGATAAGCAGCCTCGTTTCTTCCTTGATGCGCAGAATCCGAAGTTCTGGAAGACGAGTGAGGGCTTGCTTCCCTCGACTCTGTTGCAATCATGCTCGTTAAAAGAGAAGTGGTGATGGTTCTTTGAAAACATTGGGCAAAGGGTCCACTTCGTCGGGTGAGCGGGATGAATTTCTGCAAGAGGACAAGGTTCGTACACAGCTCCGCAATCGGGCGCATGCCAATCTGTATGACTGCTTGGCTCACGGTGAGTATTGGTTTGCTTCTCCCATAGAAGGAGCTATTTACAAGATGGAGCACTCGAGCTCCCAGTGTAGGTTCCCGCAGAATGAGTTCTGCCACTTGTTGGGTAGTAGTCTCTGGGCGCGAGGTAATATCTTGTATTTGACTCACTAGCCGGGCGCTTGCGGGGAAATCTCCATCCTTTCCCAGAGCGCCCTTCAGTTTTTTTAAGAAATCTGAGGATGAGTACGTTGATTGAGGATTTGGTATATTCGGCTTCATCTGACGTTTATCCTTCTGTGATTGCATATTGGAGGGTCAATTCCCGAATAACCTCAAGGAGATCGTTAGGTCGAAAAGGCTTTGGGTAGAATGCGTTTGCTCCGGCACCGAAGGCGGCGAGTTGATCAGTATCAAAGGCTCGAGAGCTTAAGACAACGATCGGGATTTGGCGTGAGTCCTCTCCTGCTGCTCGAACAAATTTTATGAGCTCAAGGCCACTTTCTCCTGGCATCGAAATCTCAGTAAGCAGGACATCTGGCTGGAAATCTTTGAGTACCTGTCGAGCAGAATCGACCGTTTCTCTGACCTCTACGATTGCACCAGCTGCATGTAAAATATTCTCTAGAATATTTCTTGTGTCGCTATGATCATCAACAACCAAAATCGAGAGCCCATCAAGTTTCGTCATGGCTTGAGCTTCAGGATTCTCTGTCTCACTTGCTTGATAGTGGCTGTGGCTTGTCGGATAGGTGAGTATGAAACGTGAACCGCCGCCAGGATTGTCTTCGGCTCGAATCTCTCCCATATTGAGCTCTACGAGCTTTTTGGTTAGGGCTAGCCCAAGCCCAGTTCCCACCTGTTGCTGGCTATATGGATTTCCAGTTCGGTTAAACCGTTCAAATATATCTGACTTCTCTTGATCGCTTAGTCCCACACCAGTGTCATGCACTGATATCTCAATCATTTCCTCGACTTGTCGTGCCTCAATCCAGGCGCTACCTCCTGCTGGAGTATATTTAATAGCATTAGAAACGAGGTTTATGAGAATCTGTTGAAAATGCTTACGATCACACAAGAACTCCAAGTCGCTTAGCTCCTCAGACAAGTCGAGGTCTCGTAACGTAACTCCTTTTTCAAAAGCACTTTGTTTCATGAGCTGATACGCATTTTCTAGCATTTCACGAAGTGAGAGGGGAACGATCTTAGCCTCTTCCTTGCCAGCTTCCACCCGCGCAAGATTGAGGACGTCATCAATAAGGCTTTTGAGATGTTCACTGGATCGAATGATTGCAGAAAGCCCTTCCCGTTGTTGCGGGGTGACCTCTCCTAATATTTCATCATTCATTATGCTTGAGTATCCAAGAATAGCCGTTATTGGAGTACGTAGCTCATGAGTCATATTTGCAAGGAAGTGAGACTTTGCCTCGTTTGCTTGCTTCGCTTTATCGGTTTGAATTTCTAATTCAGCCGTCCTTTTTTCTACGAGCTCTTCAAGTCTTTCTGTATACGCTTTGAGTTGTGTTTGAGCGATGCTGTTGCTAATCGCAAGGGCGGTGCCCCTACAGAATTCTTCGAATCGAATGACCTCTTGAGCATCATAAGCATGTTGCCGGCGAAATCCGACAATCATTGTTCCCAGAATTTTCTCTTGTACCTCAAGACAGCATATATGGAGTGATAGAACTCCTAGTTTTTGAAGATAATTGATCTTATGATTCTTATGTTTTGTGAGATCGCTAATACTGAGTTGACCTCCTGTGCTCATCACCTGTCCAATAAGCCCTTCATGTTGTGATATGGTCGACGGAATCTGTTTGGGATTGCAGCCATAGGCACCCGTAAGTTCGAGTGAATTTTGCAGAGGATTACAGAGATAGATAACCGAGATGTCCGCTGAAAAGTTAAAGGCGCTTTCACGGACCAAACCTTTCATGAGCCGTTCAAGGCCCGTGTTGTGGATAAGAATCTCATTGAGGGAATTCAGGATTTGTAACCTCTCTTGAAGATGCTGATTCTCTGCCCATGACTTTTTATGGATGTAAGCCGTTGAACAGCACTGAATGAGAGGGGTGAGAGTATCAGTCTTCAATTCCTCTGAACTCTGGATCACTACAGCACCGATCCATTCGTCTCCGTGATACAAAGGGAAAACATAATGTGGTGGTCTCTGTTTTTGCAGCGATTCAGTCTCGGTGATCAATGGTTTTTGATAATCAAGAACGCCAGTAGAGTAGACACTCTCCGCGTTTGTTCCTGTTTCGGAGCCTTTCACATAAACACATACTCCTGTGGCATGAGATCGTGAGATAAGGTGCGAGGCAATCTGGGCATAAATTTCTGTTGCTGCTTTTCCGTCAGAAATTGCTTGAAGAATGTTTGAGATAGCACCATTGAAAGACGCTTGGCTTGTTGGTTGCTGAGAGACATCTTTCTCCCTGTGCGCCACGGTGTTTTTTTGATTCTTTTTATTCATCACGCGGTTTCTTGCCGGGTCTTCCTCTGCTCTCAGTGGGATTCCAGAGGGAATTGTAACCACTCGAAAACGTTCCCTCTTTTAGATCGACCGATATCTCGAAGAGCTTTAGGAAGAGTTGTTGCCAAGAAAGCGCAGATAAAGCTAGTGATATCAATAGGGTAGGGTGGCTCCGATGGCTGCCTCGGGAACACGGACCCTTCTTAGCCGCTCAGTGGCTTCAGCGGTATAGGGCAACACCGTGTGACGTACCGTCAGAAGCAAGACAAATATTGAGTCCAACGACGCGGGGGAGAGCTGGTATACAGCCTCCCCTTTTGAGGGCGTTTGAGCGCAGCGCCTCGTTCTTTATCTTTTAATCAGCGAGCTCTGGAGTGAATCCCTTACGCATCGTGTTTTCCGTAATTGTTCGTGGCTCTACAAACTGAAGGAGATAGTCTGGACCACCAGCTTTAGACCCGATACCAGAAAGACGGAATCCACCAAAGGGTTGCCGTCCGACTATTGCTCCAGTGATACCTCGGTTCAGGTATAGGTTCCCCACTTCGAACGCAGCGCGTGCTCGCTCAAGATGGGATGGACTGCGGGTATACACACCTCCAGTGAGTGCATAGTCTGAATCATTCGCCATTGCGAGTGCCTCTTCAAATGAGTCAGCAGAGCGAATGCAGAGAACAGGAGCGAATGCTTCTTCACGCCAGAGTGGATCCGTTGTTGGAACATCTCGAAAAATAGTTACTGGCGTAAAGAACCCTGAATCTGGGCACTCTCCTATGCAACCAAGGCTGAGATGCGCTTTTCGTTCTTCTATCAGCCTGCGAACGCGGCTCTGGCTTTCAGCGTCGATCAGTGGACCTAAAAATGCCTCAGGCTGTTCAGCTGGAGCAACAATCAGAGCCTGTGCTGCCTCTATGAGCCGTTCTGTGAATCGCTCATAAGCATCCTGTAACACGATGACTCTTGAGCAGGCAGAGCATTTCTGTCCAGCAAAACCGAAGGCTGAATACAGCACACCCTTGACCGCTTCATCGAAGTCAGCATCATCATCGACTATAATCGTATTTTTCCCTCCCAGCTCAAGAATTACTTTCTTAATATGTCGCTGTTCTGGTGTTACTCGAGATGTATTCTGTAGGATCTCGAGCCCTACCTGTCGCGATCCCGTAAAACAGACAAGATGCACTTCTTCATGCTGAACAAGATATGCGCCCACTTCTTCTCCAATCCCAGGGAGGAATGCAAAAGCAGATTCTGGTATCCCTGCTTGGTAGATAAGGCGAGCGAGTTCAGCTCCGATAAGTGATGTCTGTTCGGCAGGCTTGAGCACTGTCGTATTCCCACATATCAGGGAAGCAACAGTCATTCCTGCTGCAATAGCGAGAGGAAAGTTCCAAGGAGAAATCACTACCGACACACCTCGGGGTGCGTACGAATAGTGATTGGTTTCTCCATTCAAGAAAGGCATCAAGTGTTGTGGTTTTGCCATTTCAGCGGCGAGTTCAGCGTAGTAGTCACAAAAGTCAATCGCTTCGCACACATCCGCATCGGCTTCTCCCCACGGCTTACCTGCTTCCAGTACCATGAGAGCAGCAAGCTCCCTGCGCTCTGCTCGCATTCCAGCCGCGAGTTTGCGAATGAGGTCAGCCCGATATTCAAAGCTCGTTTCAGCCCACTGTTTTTGCCCTGCGGAAAGCAGTGTGATTGCTTCGGATGCTTGAGAAATTGATGCGAAATAAACCTCCCCGAGTACTTGATCGCTGTATGAGGGATTTAAGCTCTTTCCGAGCGTTGTGTTTTCTTTCCGCTCTTTGCCCCCAATGATTGGAATTGCTTTCAGCTCCCCACGGCTTGCTTTCGCACCTATTGTAGTCAGGGCTATTCCAAAAGCCTCAACTTCTTCTGGGAGTGAAAAGTCAAGCACAGGCTCATTTCGAAAATCATTAAGTGACATAACGCATCTCCTTCATTGCTATGAATCTTGTGGTGCTCGTAAAAGGGTATCGATGGCATGTTCATCGAAAAAGGTATGACGGAGAAATGATTCGTTTGATGTATTCTCCAATAGTCGTCGTACGAGATACCCCATGCCTGGAATGAGCTCTCCCAGTGGAACATAGAGCCTTACGAGTTGCCCGCTGTGTTGGAATGCTCGAGCGATTGGTTCGGCCATTCCGTATAACATCTGCAGCTCGTATTGTTTTGTGGTTACTCCTTTATGTTTCGCATACATACATGCGTGTGATAGCGAGCGAATATTATGCGAGCCGAAAGCTGGAAGGCATAACTCAGTATTGTCTAGTAATAGCTCGGTAATTCGCTCAAAGTTCCGATCGGAATCCGATTTTTTTGTGAACAAGGGATTTTCCCAGCTTTTCTGCGAGCAGGAGACTGTCTCCGAATCCCAATAAGCGCCTTTTACAAGACGCACTGCAATGGGTGCCCCCCGCTTTCTCGCAAATTCCAGCATGTCTTCAGCAAGAGCGAACGAATCACGAGCATATGCCTGAATTACTATTCCCGGATACGGATAATCTTGAAATTCAGGACTTCCGAATACATTTCTAAAAACCGCATAAATGATCGGGTTATGGCTTGTGTCTTCTGCATCACAGTACACCTGAACGTTTTTTTGTTTGGCTACTCGAACAAGTTCAGAGAGTCGCTCAGTGAGTATATCAACACTTTTTCTATAGTTGAGTGCATAGCACTGAGAGTAGAGAGCAGAGAGCTTCACTGATACGCACACTGGAGTTCGCTCTCCAGGGTGATCCTCAAGAATAGGCTTTGATGAGTCCCAGGTGGGGACGTGCTCCCCAAAAACTTCCATCGCTTTTCGATATCGTTCGAAGTAATCGAGCGCCTCTTGCTCACTAACGCAGTATTCACCGAGAAGGTCTACTGTAAAGGCGAGCTGAGAACCCCTAAGCCGCTTTAGCTCTCTCAGAGCATTTTCTGGGGAATCCCCTGCGATGAATTGTTTTGCCATTTGATAGACACTTTTTTGCACTGTCAGCGAGATCAGTTTGCCTCGCAAAGAGCCGGGACTCGCTTTTACTCCCCACCCGATGACTGGATGAATCTCCCTTGCAGACTCTCCGAGATACTCGGAGACATGGGCAGTAACGGAGTTGCTCGAAGAGAGTGAGGGCAGTACATCAACGAGTCGAAACATATCTGTTTTGAAACGCTGGAATTGCATTGACCATTGCATGATTTTGCTTGTCCAGAACTTTGAATTCAGGACCGATGGCTTATCTCTTGTAATCTGGCGAAATATTTCTTGACCAAATACCTTTACCTCTTTTTCCAGAAGAGAGCAATCAAGGTGGGTATTGTCCTCTGATGTATGAGAAATAGTTGATTCTTTAGTCATCTCTAATGCTAACACTCCCGAATACCTCCTTTATGGTCATCGTCATCTCACAACCGTTACCCTAACATGCTTTACGCAATAGTCGCTAAGAGTTGCCCTGAGCTCACCACGTCTCCTTCGGATACTTCTAGTCGTTCAACTGAACCTTTTGACTGACTATTAACCGTATGCTCCATTTTCATTGATTCAAGGAGAATGAGCGGCTCTCCAGCATTGATGGATTGCCCAACATCCGCCAATAATCGAAGCACCTTTCCTGGGAGAGGTGAGGTAATATTTCGTGTGCTCGCACTGGCGCCTGATTTTTCTTGTCGGAGTGCTGGACGCGAGAGGGTAATCAAGGAACTAAAAGCTTCACTCTCAACCCAAAACAGCTCATCAATTCTCTTGTCTCTCTGAAGAGGAACGACTCTTACCCTGGAGTGTATGCCATCAATCGTCAAATCATACTCGCGGATAAGGAGAGGTTCAGCTACTGCTGTTGTCTCCGTAATGATTGGTGTGATCGAAACCTCGTACGACCGGTCCTCGTGTAATATGTGAAACGTTTCGCGAGTATTTTGATGAACTGTGATTTCAGCAGCGATCCCTTTGCACTCTACTACAAAGGAACGGGTCGATATACCAGCCGAACGAAAGCCATCTTTTTCATTCCATGAGGATCCGCCTACGACCTCTTGAATTCCTTGATGGCTTTTATAAAGAGAAAGAATTGCCGCTATCCCATTCTGGAGCACCAGGGCATGTACCGAGGGAGTAGCTTCTTGCACTACTTTGGTAATATCGGTTGTATAAGAGGCATCTTGCCACGCAGGGGTTTTTAGAACTTTGAGCAAGAAAGGAATATTCGTTTCCACACCGAATATGCGGGCACTCTGTAGATTTTGAATCAAGGCGGTTGTCGCGTTTCTCCTTGATTCGCCGTGTTGAATGCACTTTGCTATCAGCGAATCGTAGTCCGATGTCACTGAGGAATCTCTTGTTACCGCGCTCTCTACTCTCAGTGGACGCAACTGATTAGGAAATATGCATTCCAGGAGTGTTCCAGTTTGCGGCAAGAAGTCGATTGAGCTTTCGGCGTTGATTCGAGCTTGAATTGCGTGACCTGAAGGAGTGAGATTCTCTAGCGGCTTTGAATAGCTTTTTAGCGATTTGCCCTCAGCAAGGTGAAGCTGGAGCGAAACAAGATCAATATCTAAAATTTCCTCAGTAACCGTATGTTCTACTTGTAGTCGTGGATTCACCTCAGTGAAGTAGTGGCTCTCGTCTTCAGTAACCAGAAATTCAACGGTAGCTAATCCCTGATATTTGAGTTTTTCAAAGAGTCGGATTGCATCCTTAAATAAGGCTTGCCGAAGATTTTCAGAGATACCTTGGGAGGGAGCTTCTTCAAGAATTTTCTGGTAGTTTCGTTGGGCAGAGCACTCTCTCTCGTGCAGGTGAACCACGTGCCCCTTGATGTCACCAGCTATCTGTACTTCTATATGCTTGATGCTCTTCAAGAAGGGCTCGATAAGGAGTGTTCCATCACCAAAGAATTTCTCAGCCTCTCTGCTTGCCGAAGCAACGGCGGGCTCGAATTCTTCGAAGGATTGCACGAGTCGCATTCCTCTGCCGCCTCCGCCGCCCCGTGCCTTAATCAATAGAGGATAGTTGAGACTCTTCGTGTCTTTTGTCTTTTTAAGAAACTGCTTCAGGGTGCTTGGCTCGACGCAGTGTGTTTCGACTACCGGAATTCCCAGCGTTTTCGCTCTCTCTTTCGTTTTCGCCTTATCGCCAAAGAGAGACAGAAGTTCAGGTGTCGGCCCGATGAATGCTATCCCAGCATTGTT
This sequence comes from bacterium, assembly GCA_009926305.1. Taxonomy (NCBI): domain Bacteria; species bacterium. Next base: position 21,031 of record RFPC01000005.1, on the reverse strand, counting down.
GCACGCTTGGGCAAGTTCTGAGGATTCAGAAAGGAATCCGTATCCTGGATGAATTGCATCGGCGCCTGCTTCACGAGCCGCATTGATAATTATCTCCGGATGAAGAAAAACACGAGCGATGTTTGGCTCATCAAGCAGAATTGACTCGTCGCAACAATGAATATGGCCTGCACTCGGATCATAAATGGAGGCCAGGCCGATTGCAGAGCGCTGCTCATGGCGAAGTGTCCTTGCTATGCGCCTTGCGATTTCGCCCCGATTCGCTATCAGAACTTTTTGATATCTCTTCTCTGTCATGGATCCCTACATTCTAAAAACGCCAAACGTGCTCTCTTCAGGTTCATGTCGCGTGACTACGCCCAGGGCAAGACTCAAGACTCGTCTGGTATCTTGCGGAAGAATCACTCCGTCATCCCAAAGACGCGCTGTTGAATAATAAGCGTCGGCTTGATGTTCATATTGCTCTAAAATTTCACGGGAAAAAGCATCGAGAGCCTTTTCATCTACTTTTCCATTCTTCTTCAGGGAAGAGTCTCGCTTTACGTTCGTAAGTACTGTTGCTGCTTGTTCAGGACCCATGACAGAGGTCTGAGCGTTGGGCCACAGGAAAAGGAAACGTGGATCATACGCTCTGCCACACATGGCGTAGTTGCCCGCACCAAAAGAGCCGCCAACGACCACCGTAAGTTTTGGCACTTTCGCATTCGCTACCGCATGAACAAGTTTTGCTCCATGTTTCGCAATCCCTCCGTGCTCGTACTCTTTGCCGACCATGAAGCCCACTATGTTTTGGATGAACAACAGCGGAATCTTTCGCTGGCAGCAGAGCTCAATGAAATGGGCTCCCTTCTGCGCACTCTCTGAGAAGAGAATTCCATCATTCGCTATTATGCCAACAGGATATCCTTCGATGCGTGCAAAGGCAGTAATCAGCGTATTCCCAAAATCTCGCTTAAATTCACTAAGTGAGCCACCATCGAGTATGTGCCCGAGAGCCTCACGCATCGGAAACGGTTTTTTACGATCGGTTGGAACAAGAGTAGGTAAAAGAGTTGGAGAATGAAGAGGCGCGGTTGATTTTGCACGAATCTCCCAACGAGAGTCTGGTTCAAAGTGCATCACGAGTTCTCGAACCATTTTGAGGGCCTCGTAATCATCCTTGGCCGTATAGTCAGAGACTCCACTGATTGTACCATGAACATGAGCGCCGCCGAGGTCCTCCGCACTCACTTCCTCTCCTGTTGCTGCTTTTACGAGAGGTGGGCCGCCTAGGAATATAGTGCCTTGCTCCTCAACCATAATTACCTGATCGGACATCGCTGGAACGTAGGCTCCCCCAGCTGTACAAGAACCCATGACGCATGCAATTTGTGGAATGCGCTCCGCACTCAAGCGCGCCTGGTTGAAAAAGATGCGACCAAAATGCAGTCGATCGGGGAAGACCTCGTCTTGCTTTGGAAGATAAGCACCACCCGAATCAACGAGGTAAATGCAGGGAAGACGATTCTCAAAAGCAATATCTTGAGCACGTAGGTGTTTTTTTACCGTTGTTGGAAAATACGTACCACCCTTAACAGTCGCATCATTTGCAATAATCATGACGGGTCGTCCCATCACCTGACCAATTCCTGTTACGATTCCTGCTCCTGAAGGAATATCCCCGTAGAGCTCGTATCCTGCCAAAGGAGAAAGTTCTAAAAATGCACTTCCGGCATCTATCAACTCATCAATACGAGTGCGAACCGGGAGCTTCCCGCGCGCAATATGTCGTTCAAGTGCGCTGGCATCAATCGGATGAAGGGCTTGTTGGAGGAGTTCTTGATGTCGGGTGACGTAGGGTGCGTAATCACACTGAGCGATATGATCGTTTTGACCCTCATTTTTGCTGAGACCATTCCCTTCCATGACCCTCGTCCCCCTCAACAATAGTTGTCATGCTGTGTCTGCCATGGTGCTGGTAGTAGCTCCATAAACGACTGTTATCATTTAATCTTTACCCCTTTAGGTCAAGTTATTTCAGGATTTATAGGGTGATGTCCCGTGGGATATGAATTTTACGCGCATCCTTTTGCCTCTTGTGCCATCTGAATCGAGCAGGAAGCTCCGTAATAAGCGAGTTGTCCAAGGTTTTTTTCAAGTTTTTCTACTGTGTCACTCATCGGGTATCGGGGAGTTCTCTGCTCGGAACTGGAATGAGTCCTGAGCGCGTCTGTGCCAGAAGAGAAGGTTCCTCCCAGTTTTTTCAACAACAGCTTCACGCTTTTACGCTTCGTGATTTTCGCAGGTGAGGGAGTAGTAGCGGTCATCGATACGTCTTGATTCGAATCTCTAACTCCAGCCTCTGTCAAGTCAACATGGTGTGTATTGAGGTAAGTGAATGAAAAACGAAAATTGTAGCGAGGCTACGCAAAAAGCACAAAAAGCATCTCGTAGTAAAAGCCAACAGGCGAAGACTGAGCCCCTTGCAAGCGCCATGAATGATACACCACGTGGGGCAAGCGAGCAGCGCGCTGAGATCGTCGCGGGGCGAGGAGTGCTGGAATCCCGTCTTCAGGGAATAGCAAATATACGAAATTCGTTCACAGACTTTACGACAGCAGCATTTGCCACACGAGATGTGATTGGGATTTTTTTAAATGAGTGCGTGGATGAGATCAAGAAGATTGGATTTCATGTGCCACCATCTGATGAGTCTGAGCACCGAGAGGTTATCACCGATACATTAAGCAGTTCCCTGCGAGCGATGAAAATGCTCCTAGAGAGCGAGCTTGCCTCGGCTGAGCCAGAGGAGGTCAAACTCGAGGCGTATGGGCATATCCATCAACGGCTTGAACAGGCGATTTGCATCATGGAGGAAGCTTCGTATGACCAGGGCTGTATAGCGGATGATTATATTGAACCGCTAGCGTTTGAACTTTTAGAGTTACGTGCCGTGCTTGCAACAGGAGCACTTGAGGTGGCATCTCGACTCTTGAGTTCTCGAGTTCAGGCTGAGCTTGCCGTTCATCCGTTAGCATCCGAAAAAGGCACACTCATCCTCAGTATAAAGGAAGATTCTCTCTTTACTCGGATGTTTGAGCGTCAGGAGGAGCTTCGAGCATGTGTGCTCCCTGCAGTTCAAAAGACGGCATCGAGCATGGTGCAACACTTGTTGAGTTTTATCGATATGCTCAGTGAGCATCCGTCAGATCCGATTGGTTTTGGACGGCGAGCAAAGCGGGAAAGCCCCCCAATCCAAGCGAATGCAATGCTCGAGAGTTTGCGAGACACCTCCTATCAGTTAGACGAACATTTTAGCGCGCTTTCAAGTGAGACGCCGATGGATGTCAACTTTCGAGCCTATATACATAATATGGGGTATTGCCTTGGAATGTTTCAGATTGCTCTAAAGAGAAGAGTGAGAGATGGATGTATTCCCGATGGAGATGTATTAGCCGTCAAGGCACAGGCTCAATTAACATTTCGGGATCTTGCAACGGCCGTAAAGCAGCTCTCTCAAGTTGCTACTACTGATCTCCTTGAGGGGCGAGTGGAAGTCCGGGCACAATCTTCTCGCGATGTGGCATAAGACAGGAGCTCTCGGGAGGAAGAGCAAAGATATAAATCGCTACCCCCTGTAACAATCAGTGTTATTCGGTACTCCTGCAACGGATATGATACAGGCTCTCCCATCAACGACATCTGGAATTGTAAACTGGCTTATGAGCACCGGCTTGAGAGGCTGTTCCCCTCGAATCTTCAATACCGAGAATGTGCCTCCATCAATTTCTCGTAATTCAATGAATCTCGGGAAAAAAATGAAGTCGTGCCATGGCGATAGGGCCTTATACGCTGCCTCTTTCGCTGAGAACACATTCACTGGTGCCATTTTGTGTTCCTCTTTTGAAGCACAGACTCTTTGTTGAAAGCCGCGAGAAACACTTCTTTCTATCTGAATATCAAGCCCAAGAGGCTGTTCAGTCGCATGCAACAGTCCGACATATCCTTCCGAATGACTTAAGGAAGCATGAATCCCATTTGGAAATAGCGGCACTCGCTTCTCCGATGGCAAGATAGGTCCGATATCTCCAAGTGCTACTTTTACCAGTCTTCTACCAGCAAGAAATTCTCTTCGACGTTTCTCGGTTCTCAGTCTCTCAGCATGCTCGAGCTCTTTTGGATGTACCACAATGTGTGAGACCGCCTCGAAATGAGCGCACATCAGAGTGGGAGAATTCTTGAGGAGGGGGAAAGAATCAAACTCTTTTATCTGGGGCGTTTTCAATGTGATTCCCTTTTTCTCTTTGATAGCGTTGCTCCTGCTCGACGGTCAATGTACACTCACTGCGATGTCAAAGATACCACTGAAAACCGATAAAGAAATTGAGTACATGCGTGCCGCGTCGCGGATTACCGCTGAAGTGCTTGATAAGGTAGGAGATATCATCCGACCAGGGATCACTACAGAGCAGATTAATACCTTTGTTCACAATATGATAACCGAGAGGGGCGCAATTCCAGCGACTCTTGACTATCATGGCTTTCCCAAGTCGTCATGTACTTCTGTCAACGACGTCATTTGTCACGGTATTCCTTCTCCCTATGAGACATTGAAAGCGGGAGATATCATTAACGTTGATGTTACTTCTATCAAACATGGATATCATGGGGACTCGAGCCGAATGTATCTTGTCGGTGGTGAGGATGCGTGCTCAGAGGAGGCGGTAAAGCTTGTTCAGCTAACGCGTGAGGCTCTCTATCGAGGGATTGAAGCAGTTCGACCAGGAGCTCGGTTTGGGGACATTGGTGCAGCGATTCAAGAGTTTATCGAATCCTTAGAGAGGCCTTACGGAATTGTTCGCGAGTATACAGGGCATGGCATTGGGGCAGCATTTCACGAATCCCCCCAAATTCTTCACTTTGGTCGTCGCGGCACTGGTCCTGAAATTCGCCCGGGAATGACATTTACCATCGAGCCGATGATTAATCTTGGCACCGCAAAAACAGTTCTTTCCAAGGTGGATGGATGGACAGTCAGAACTGCGGATGGAGAATTGTCAGCCCAGTGGGAACACACCGTATTAGTTACTGAAGATGGGGTAGAGCGCCTGACACAATCAGAGCTCTTCGCTTAACCTGTTTCCCCTCCGCCTACGCTTGTTGCTCTTTGCGCAATACGTCATACGCCTCGTTGATTTGTTGAGTCTTTCGCTCTGCAACTTCTCGAATCTCTCTCCCAAGGCCGTGTACTCGATCCGGATGGTGTTCCTTAATCTTTTGTTTATAGGCTTTTTCAATTTCTTCTTGCGTAGCATTCAGCGAAACGCCGAGCACAGCGTGCGGGGTTTCTTTTTCCGCTGTTTGGGAAGGACTCGAAACACCTTCAGCAAATCTTACTCCTTGTGAATTGCGATTTTTCGCCAATCTCAAAAGGTGCCAGATTACGATCCCCAAAACGACGACGTCATCGAGGAGTCCGAGCGGTTTCATGAAGTCCGGAAGTACGTCTAGCGGAATGATGGCATATACAACGGCTACAAGTATGAGGAGGAGAGGCGATTCAGTTATTCGAATCATTTACTTTTCCCGGATGAAGACGAAGCGATCAATGCCCCCACTTTCTAAAAGCACGCGTGCTCCCTTCTTGAGGTCAACTGCTTCGAGCAGTTTCTGAAACTCTTTGATAGTTGTTATCGGTTCACCATCAATACTTTTTATAATATCTCCTACCCGAATATGAGCCTCGGCAGCAGCACTTGAAGGTTCCACACGGGTCACCACCACTCCCGTTTTCGTTCTGGATCTGAGTTGTTGTTGTAACTGATCAGTTAGCGGCTCTACGTGGATGCCGAGCGAAGACTGATAGTCAGGTTGTGCCGAGTCATCTTTGTCGAGGGAAGCAGGCTGCTCAATATTATTCGGAAGTTCCCCAAGTGTAAGCCGTATCTGTTTCTGCTTTCCATCGCGAATGAGAGTAATTGCAACTCTCGTCTCTGGACGTTGCGCTGCAACGAGATTGCGCAAGTCATTGACCGAGGTAATTTGTTTCCCATTAAACTCTGTGATGATGTCACCCTGTCGAAGACCGCCCTTCGCAGCCGGGCCATCCTCGGCGATTTCGGAAACGAGAGCTCCCTTGGTGTCGTTATATTGAAATGACTCCGCGAGTTCTTTGGATAGCTCTTGAATGACCACTCCTAACCAGCCCCGAACCACCTTCCCCTCGGTAATGAGACTTTGCATGATTTGTCGAGCCATATTGATAGGGATTGCAAATCCAACCCCCATGTATCCGCCTGAGCGAGAGAATATTGCGGTGTTTATACCTACTACCTGACCATTAAGATTTGCGAGCGGGCCTCCACTATTGCCTGGATTGATGGCAGCATCGGTCTGAATGAAGTCTTCATAAGAGTTTCCGCCCAGGATTGAACGACCCTTTGCGCTGACAATTCCAGCGGTAATCGTGTTCTCAAGTCCAAACGGAGTGCCTGCAGCAACAACCCATTCTCCAATCTTGAGATGGTCAGAGTCTCCCAGTGCAGCCGGAATGAGTTCCGGCGCATCTATCTTGATTACTGCGAGATCTGTTCTCTTGTCGGCACCTACAATTGTTGCATCGAATGACCGTCCATCGGAGAGGCGAACGGAGACCTCATCTGCATTCGCTATTACGTGATTGTTGGTAAGAATGTGCCCCTCTGAGTCCACGATTACTCCTGATCCTAACCCTTGTTGAGGAGTCGTGTCGCCGTTAAACGGAGGTTGCTTCCCGAAGTGTTCAAAAAAGTCACGAAACGGGGCAGGAATCCCTGGAGGGAGAGGCGACGGTTCGTTGTTGTCTCCGCGAAGATTTTGCGTTGCTGCTGGTTTTGAAACGGCGCGAATATTAACAAGCGCTGGCGTTATGGTAGTAGCGACGCTTTCGAAGGCTCGAGAGAGACTCTGTGCATATTGCAATGCTTGCTCTTGTTCCTGGGCGAAGCCAGGAGTTGCGCAGCAGAGCGTTGTGAAGAGAAAAGAAAAAATGAGCCCGAAGTATGCCGGTCCTATTTTTCGACCCGAGCCTTTGTTTGAGTCAATCGACGAGCCAATACATCGGTCGACTATTCGGGATGACACTCGGGAGGAGGGTGACACTCGGGAGGTCTGCTGAATGTGTTGGGAACAAGAATTCATAGTTGGAGAATAGTAGAGCATGTTCATCAATCCTAAAAGCGGGAGAGCGTGTATCCTAAACGACTATTTGACGTTTTTACATGGGATTTATTCATGATGTTATTCCGGCAGCCCGCTAAGAGCTAGCATCAGCTGAGCAATGACCATTAACACCAGTTGAGAATGAAGAATCTCCATAACCACCTGATATTTCATATGCTAAAAGTTGCTATCTTGCTCCACCATGCTAAAACTATAGCAAGTGAAAGGAAGGCGAGCTCGATGCGTCTTACTGTTGCTACTGAAAGCTGAAATCATTCTCCTTCGAGCAAGGCTCGATGTTCTCGTGCGAGCAAGGCTCGATGTTCTCGTGCGAGCAAGGCTCGATGTTCTCGTGCGAGCAAGGCTCGACGTGTTGTCAGCGGGACCTGAAGGTGTTGTCAGCGGGACCTGAAGGGTGGGAGTGTGGTGCAGCGGGTTGTAAGTTTGCGAAAACGAATAATTGTGAGGAGTTTCCTATGGCATGCGATCGAAGAGCGTTTATCAAAAAGGGATTAGCGGCAATAGCGGCTGTGCCAGTTGCATCAACGTTAGAAAAAGTATCAGGCGGCTCGATTTTGAAGGCGCGGTATGTGGAGGCGCAAGGTCTTGGCGCTCTCCCTGAGAATCATCCGATGGCTTCAGCGCTTGGATATATGCATGATGCATCAAAGGTAGACACGGCAAAATTTCCGAAGCGTGCCGGTGAAGCCGGAAAAAGCCAGTTCTGTAGCAACTGTCAGTTGCTCGTACAGAGAGATATGGAAGTCGCTGGCAAAGAAGGAAAGTGGGGCAAATGTGCGTTGTTTGCTGACGGCCTGGTAAGTCATCAAGGGTGGTGTAACAGCTGGGTGGCAAAAGCCTCTTAGGAGTCAGATCTCTGAAGGCATCTTTGTTCCTTTGTTGAAGAATGACGGCAAAAAATTGCTGTTGCTCGCAGAGAGAACGCCGAGTCGTTTGAGTAGAGTGGTATAAAAAGAAGAGAATCCTATGTCTCCAATTGAAGAACGAGGGTATGCCTGCCCCGAAATGCTTGTTTCAACGGAATGGGTGGCAAGCCATCGAGAAAATCCAGCGATACGACTCATTGAATCTAATGAGGATCAGTTGCTCTACCGTAGTGGTCATATTGAAAACGCGGTGGAAGTAGATTGGATCAGAGATCTGAACGATCCGGTCTGTCGAGATTACTTGGATGCAACTCACTTTTCTGAGCTTGCCTCTCGGATAGGAATTACTCCTGATACGACTGTTGTATTTTACGGCGATAAGAATAACTGGTGGGCATGTTATGCACTGTGGGTCTTCAGCCTCTTCGGTCATACGAACACCAAAGTTATGGATGGCGGTCGTCTTAAGTGGATGAAGGAAGGACGTGAGTTAACACGTGAAGTGCCAAATTTTGAGCCAACGGTCTATGGAGTCGTCGAACGAGATGATGCATCTCAGCGCGCTTTTCGAGAACAGGTACTCGCACATCTCAACATGGGCAAATCGCTGGTAGATGTGCGGAGCCCTGAGGAGTTTTCGGGCGAACGACTCCACATGCCAGACTATCCAAATGAGGGGGCCTTACGCGGCGGGCACATTCCTGGAGCCAAGAGCATTCCATGGGCCAGGGCAATATCTCAAGAGGACGGGACCTTCCTTTCAGCACCGATGCTCAAAGAGATTTACCTCAATGAACAGAACCTGCGGCCTGAAGATCCAACTATTGCGTATTGCCGAATAGGTGAGCGCAGCAGTCACACGTGGTTTGTGCTAAAATACCTGTTGGGTTTTGAGGATGTGAAAAACTACGATGGAAGTTGGACCGAATGGGGAAACTTAGTGGGAGTTCCAATCGAACGCTCATAAGAGCGAGAGGGAAGGAAAGATGGTTCTACCGGAGAAACTTCAAGCGCTTATAGAAGAGCTATCTCTCACGGATGAGGATACGCGAGCTGAGATTCTTATCGAACTCGCAGATGAGTTTGAGCCCGTCACGGCTGATATCGCTACGACCCCGTATCCAGAGGAGAATCGGGTTCCGGGCTGTGAATCTGAGGTCTTCATGTTTGCGAGGGCCCGCGGTGATGGAAGTTATGATTTTCACTATGCGATAGAGAATCCTCAGGGAATATCGGCGATGGCGATGGCCTCGATCATTCAACAAACTCTGAGTGGCCTTCCAGCGGATGAAATCAAATCAATTCCAGTGGACATAGCGTATCAGATTTTTGGAAGAACACTCTCTATGGGAAAGGGTCAAGGGTTGATGGGCATGGTCTCAATGTTGAAGAGCGTTGTCGGCTGAGATGTCTTCACAATTTCTCTCCCCACCTTCTCTGTAGACTAGGGTCTGTAGCGCCCCGCGCTCTAAAGTCTGTAGCGCCCCGCGCTCTAAAGCCTGTAGCGCCCCGCGCTCTAAAGCCTGTAGTGCCCCGCGCTCTAGAGTCTGTAGCGCTCCGCGCTCTAGAGTGTGGCTCTGAGAATGTTCTCCACCGCTAAGCGTCCTGACTGAAGCGCCCCGTTAATACTCCCTTGAAGAGCCCAATCCCCTGCAAGATATACCCCTTTCGGGAGCTCGTTTGATTCAAAATGAGTGTTGTTGGAGGGGAGAGCATACGGAATGGTGTAGGTCTTTAGGTGTGTAGCCTCTTGCATCGCATCGCCAAAAAGTTCGATAAGCTCTTCTTTGATCTCATTCGCTGCAGGAGATGTCCCATTAAAACTTTCATCAAGTGTGATATTCACTGAAAAAAGGCAGTTTTCTGGAGGCGCATACTCAGATGCTACAGCAGAGAGAGGGGCGATATTTGCGATTCCGTTCCTTGATTGTGGAACGAGATGAATGAGAGGAGGCATCTCGTTTCGTTTGGCTCCCGTGAAGTACATACACATAGTGCCCCGTATCTTGGGCTTTTGGTAAGGAGTGCTCTTCGGAAGAAGCTCTAAGGCCGAGGATTGATCAACAGCGAGAATAATATGTGGAGCATAGAGCTCCTCTCCAGTTGCGAGAGTAACTTTCCCTTCAGTCACTGCTTGCACTGTTGCATCTGTCCGAACAGATTCCTCTGGTATGCTCTCTGCAAGTTGTAAAGGGATACTCTCCATGCCCCGAGAAGGAAGAGCTCCCCCTGTGTTTGCAAAGTGAGAAAAATAAAAAGCGAACTCGGAGCTGGAGCGTGACAAGCTCTGTTCGAGGAATACTCCTTTGAGAAAAGGCTGAAAGAAATTTCCTATGATCTTTTCCGAAAAGCTGATTTTTTTTAGGTATTCTTCAGTCGAGAGCTCGGGACGACCTTGGAGGGTGCCTTTTTGACTGCGGAGGCTCAGAGCAATCATTCCGAGCTTATCATTGAGTGAGCCAACAGAAGAGAATAATCCCTTCATGGACTTCCACGGGGCATCCAGTGGGTCTCGGAGTTCCTGCCATCTCTTCTCGAGCCATATTCTCACTCCTGGGGTAAAATACCGCAGATCAAGAGTATGGTAATCGAGAGCATCTTGAGCCTCTTCATATCCAGGAAGCAGGATTTGAAATCCTCGATCAAGCTGAAATCCCGATTCTCTGTCTGTGCGGATTCGACCTCCGAGCGCACCGGTTTTCTCCAGAATCAGAAATTTTTTGTCATTCTCATACAGTTCTTTTGCGGCATTGAGACCACTGATACCGCCGCCAATAATGAGAACATCAAACTCAGACATGCTCAACATCCTACGAAAAGATGAGTCCCCAGAGCTCTTCTAAACGAAAGTCCCTCTTACATGCTTTCCGGTAATACTTGTAGCGGAGTTGGTTCTTCTGAGCATAGTTTTGATGGTATTCCTCAGCCTCGTAAAACTTTGCTCGTTGCAATATTCGGGTAACTACCGTCCCTTTGTCCTCCAGGTCTTTTTGAGTTTTTTGCTTGCTCTCCTCTGCTAGGGTTCTTTCTTCTTCCGTATCAACAAAAATAGCACTGAGATACGGAGTTCCTCGGTCACAAAACTGTCCTTTGTCATCAAGAGGGTCGATATTACGCCAGAAAATTTCAAGGAGCTTCGCGTAAGTAATAATGTTGGGATTGTAGGTAACACGCACTGCTTCATAGTGTCCCGTTGCCTTCCCTGCAACCTCTGCATACGTAGGATCGGGTGTTGTTCCCCCTGTATATCCTGCCGTTGTATCGTGTACCCCGGGGAGAGCGTCAAATGGAGGTTCCATGCACCAAAAGCACCCTCCTGCAAAAATGGCTGTACGTAGGGTATTACTATCAACGAGAATCTGTGTTTGTTGATTGTCTGCTTGATTCGTAAGCTCTGCGTTGCTCGGGTTCTCTGGACGTGGAAGGATTTCCTGAGCAAGTGCGAAACTCGTTACCGCGATGCTGATGATCAGTGATACAACGACTTTAGTTGCCAAAGAAGCGTTCAAAAAACCCTTTGCGCTTTTGACCATTTTTTCTCCTCTGATGAGTGGTTAATGTTTCGTCCTCTGACAATATCACACCTCCGTGCAGAGTGCAGGGGCGTTTTGGGGCAGTGCCTCGTAAGAATAGCTCGTATACCTGTTGATGCTCTGGGCATCTATCGGAAAAGAGTTCTCCAGTTTCACTATCGAGTGCTGAACGGACGATATTTAAAGGCATCAGGGGCTCTATCGAGGCGAGGTAGGGCGAGCTACACTCGATGAATCGTCTCCAGATGGGTGCTGCAGCGCTTCCTCCACTGAGCCGGATGGAAGTATTGTCGTCATAACCCACCCAAACTCCTGCTACGATTTGGGGGGCCATTCCTATGAACCAGGCATCTCTCGATTTTTGTGACGTCCCTGTCTTTCCTCCCAGAGGAGCGAGTGTAGTCTGGGGCTGGGCATTTTTCCCAGTCCCACGGGAGATTACCCCCTGAAGTGCATCTTTCAATAAAAAGGTCGCTCCAGGATCAGCAACTGGCTCTCGGTCATACCGATTGCTATAGAGCAAATCTCCATCACCGTCTTCAATCCTGTCGAAAAGACGTGGTCGTACGAGCACTCCGTGGTTAGCAAGTGCCCCGTATGCTGCAGTCAGAGACAAAAGGTTCGTTTCAAGTGTGCCAAGGGCGAGCGAGAGTACTGCCGGCGGGTTTGGATGAAGCTCGAAACGTTGCAAAGTTTTCTGCACAGTCTCAACCCCTACCTGTCGAGTGATATGAATAGGTGGCAGGTTGAGGGAGTGTTCCAATGCATAGCGTAGAGTTACTTTCCCCCGGAATTTTCGATCTGAGTTTGAGGGCTCCCATCGGTCTCCATTGGGAAGTTTCACCGAAATCGGCTGATCGGGAAGGGTGGAGCGAAGCGTAGCAGTCTTATACGTATTCAGTGCTGGATCCAGTGCCGTAAGGTAAATGAATGGCTTTACGGTTGAGCCAATCGGGCGCTTTGCTTGAGAAACATGGTCGAACTGATTCTTTGAGTATTCTCGCCCGCCAATCCATGCCCTGATGAGTCCCGAGGTTGGATCTAATGCGACGAGTCCACCTTGGAGGCTTCTCTCTTTGTTCGGTCGGAGTGTCGGAAAGTTGCGTTCAATTTGCTTCAATCCTTGAGACAATGCCTCTTCACCGCAAAGTTGTAGTTCTCTGGAAAGTCCGGTAACAACCTGAGCTCCTCGTCCTCTGAGTGCTTCGAGGTTTACCTTTTCTGCCAGAGAACGCTCCAGGACAATTTCAAAAAAGGGAGCATATCTTCCGGTGAAAAGAGGCTTGTGGATCGTGGGATTTGTTTTTCTGAGCGCCTCTTCTTCACTTGCGGTGAGATAGTCTTCATCATGAAGGGCTGCCAGGACAATGTTCCGTCGTTGTATGGCCCGTTTTAGGTATCTTCTCGGATTGTAGCTTGATGGTGCTTTAATTATTCCAGCAAGGAGTGCAGCCTCATCTACTGATACCTCTGATGCAGATTTTCTGAAAAAGCTCTGAGCCGCGGCTTCCATCCCATGCAGAGCGGAACGACCCTCTTGTCCGAGATACACTTCATTGAGGTATAAACTAAGAATCTCCTCTTTTGAAAGATGGAGCTCGAGTAAAATAGCGATAAAGAGCTCATGGATTTTGCGAGTTACTGTACGCCGTGGTGAAAGAAAGAGGTTCTTTGCAAGTTGTTGGGTTATGGTACTAGCTCCCTGCACTATGCTGCCGGATCTGATATTTGTGAGCAGGGCTCTTCCTATTCCCCAAACATCTACTCCGATGTGTTCATAAAACCGCCGATCTTCTGTTGTGAGAACCGCTTGAATGATATGTGGGCTAAATTCACCTAACGTTACCTGTGAGTAAGCAGCACGTTTGGTTGGCGATGAGTTTAAAATTGGCAGGGCAGCACGAGTTGTTTTCTCCAATCTGCCCTCAATTCCCAGAACGCCAAAATCTCCCTTTTGTCTATGAGAGAGAAAGGTGAGTACCTGATACTCGGACCACAGGGTAAGGCCTAATAGGGCCGTAAAGAGGAGAAAAATTGCGCCACGAATATATCGTTTCTTCCCGCTCTTTTGCCTTGTTTGACGCTTCTTTGATTGACGGCGAGCGGGCTTCCGACTACTCTTTTTAGAACGCCGTGTCGTTTTAGAGCTTGATTTCTTCCGTCTTGGAGGCACTATTTTTTTCCCTCAGTTGATACTGGTTCGGAGAGCTTTTCTCAGCCTCTGGGGGTTCAGTTTTTCTGCCAGAGAAGGGTATCGTTACTCGATTACGTGCGGTTACACAACGAATCAGCGCTCTTTACTGTATTGAAGAGTTGCTAATAGGAAGGATAGGACGAATGGCGGGTCATTCCAAGTGGTCAAAAATTAAAAGAAAGAAGGCAGCAAACGACGCAAAGCGTGGCGCAAACTTCACAAAATTACTCAAAGAGATACAAGTTGCTGCGAAGATGGGAGGTGCTGATCCAGCCGGCAATCCACGCTTGAAGGTTGCGATACAAATTGCGAAGTCCAGTAGCGTGCCGAACGATAATATTGATCGTGCGATTACGAAGGGCGCTGGAAATCTTGATGGGGTTGATTATGAAGATGTGCTGTATGAGGGATACGGACCGGGCGGAGTCGCCATTCTTGTAAAAACGCTTACCGAGAATCGCAATCGCACAGTAGCTGAGGTGCGACACGCCTTCAATAAGTACGGAGGAAGTCTCGGTAGTACAAACTCAGTCGCTTATCAGTTTACCGATAAGGGAGTATTCACTTTACCGAAGGAATGTGTCGGGGAGGAGCAGCTCTATGAGTGTGCTATTGATGCTGGAGCGGAAGATTTAAAAGACGATGGAGAGTGCTGGGAAGTGATTTGTGAGCCATCGCTTTTCGGTGAAGTAAGGGATGGCTTAGAGAGTTTGCAGGTGGAGCTGGAGGGAGAATTAACGTCTATACCGAACAATACGGTGTCGGTAGCTGGAAAAGAAGCGGAGACATTAATCAAGCTGCTCGAGGTTTTAGAAGATTTAGATGATGTACAACGTGTTGTAGCGAACTTTGAGCTTGATGAGACGACTCTCGAAAACTTGGATGGATAGCAGCGAGCACAGGTTAGGAAGCGGAGTGTGAAGTAGTATGATAGGACGATTAATTGGAGAGGTTGCTGAGATAGTTGGCTCAAGAGTCCTGGTTGATATCCAGGGGGTTGGTTATGAGGTCTATTGCCCTCGGTCTACTCTCGAAGAGCTATCGGTTGGAAGTTCAGGACGACTCATTGTTCATACAGAAATGAAGGAGTCTGACATTCGACTGTACGGCTTTCATACCATGATAGAAAAGCAGCTCTTTGAATTTCTCATACAAGTGAATGGGGTTGGACCAAAGAGCGCCTTAGAAATACTCTCCTCGTTAGAGTCAGAGGAGCTGATACGTGTAATAGGCAGCGGTGAGGCACAACGATTACAGAAGACCAAGGGGATTGGAAAAAAAACTGCAGAAAGGATCGTCTTAGAACTTCAAGACAAATTGTCGACTTATGCGGTCGAGAGTTCATCACTGAGTGATCAGATTGAGTCCGTGCGAGTAGCAGATAGCTCAGATGACTCAGTATTAGCACTTGTCTCGCTGGGATTCTCTAAAAATCAAGCAGAGCTGGCGGTTCATAAAGCGTTATCGGAAAAGGGACACCTGCAAGATGCTGGGGATATCGTGAAGGCCGCACTTGCGTTCCTTTAAGGTTCTCGATGGCAAAGGCAAGCAAAGAGATGTACTCTGAAAGAGGCAAACGAGGAGAGAAGCAGTGAGTGAAGATGATGGGCTTGAAAAATGGGGCAGCTGGGATATTGGCGACGAGAGCACATCATTTGCCCTCAGGCAATCGAGTGCATCCTCAGAGGACGAGGGGCAACTTGCGACATTACGACCCACGGGATTTGATAATTATATTGGCCAACTTTCTGTAAAGGAGAACCTCCAGATTGCGTGTTCGGCCTCTAAGAAAAGAGGGGATTCCCTCGATCATGTCCTACTACACGGTCCTCCTGGATTAGGAAAGACCTCGCTGGCTCGAATCCTGGCTCAGGAATTGTCGGTCGGATTTAAAGCGACCTCAGGGCCGGTGATTGAAAAGCCTGGTGATCTGGCAGCCATTCTGTCTTCTCTACAGGAGAGAGATCTTTTATTTATTGATGAAATTCATCGACTTCCGCGCGTGGTTGAAGAAGTTTTATACCCAGCGATGGAAGATTTTGAAATCGATATTCTCATCGGACAAGGCCCTTCAGCGAAATCAGTAAGAATTGATCTGAAGCCGTTTACTTTAGTCGGAGCAACAACTCGAACAGGAATGCTCACCTCGCCCCTGCGCGATAGGTTTGGAATGGTTCTCAGGCTTTCTTTCTATGAGCCTCAAGAGCTTGCTGAGATAGTCACTCGCTCTGCAAACATTTTAAATATTCGGCTCGAGCCTGATGCAGCATTGATCATCGGCAGTCGGGCTCGTGGAACCCCGCGGATTGCGAATCGTATGCTAAAGCGGGTGCGGGACTTTGCTGAATTCAAAGGCGAACAGTCTGTGACGACCGATATTGCGGATGATGCCCTTGGGCGGCTGCAAGTGGATCATGCGGGTCTTGATGAAATGGATAGGACCATTCTTTCTCTCATTGCAGAGAAGTTCTCAGGAGGTCCAGTTGGGATAGACACCATTGCTGCTGCGATTGGGGAAGAACGAAATACCATAGAGGATGTTTATGAGCCGTTCTTACTCCAACAGGGTTTTCTTGCGCGCACGAAGCGGGGAAGGGAGGTAACGAAGCTCGGATATGATCATATCGGGATAAAGCCGTCGGCTAGTGCGGCGAAGAATCTAGAGTTATTTTCATGAAACTGGGATCTTTTTTGCGTATATCCTCCTGTTGCTCAGCTCGCAGCCACTCATTGACGTTTAGCGTGCAGCAGTGTTTACGCAGGGGATTAGCGCTTCTCTTGTTCTGTGTCATTCCCTTTTCCCTCGATGCGGTGCCTTTTCGGCTTGAATGGGTTGAGCCGGATCAGTCGGTGATCACGGTGTCTTCATTCTTGGATGCAAAGGACTCTTTAGAGTGTGTTGAGGCAGGGCTGACACTTGAGCATCGCTTCTTGTTTAAGTTTTGTGAAAGAATTAATCGTTTTGGAGTATCTTGTCTTGGCGCGAAGCAAGTCATTCATAATCTGACATATGATGCAGTGCAGGAGGCTTATCGAGTTGATAAAGATCGGCTCGGTGACGACGAAGAGGGCGTACGCATATCGCTCATGAATATTGAGCAAGCTATTGAGGAGGCTACTCTCGTAAAACAGTTATCCCTTTTCTATGTGGGTGGAGAAGAGGCGTATCGACGGTTTCAACAAGATCCGAGTCGATGGCGACTCGGATCTCGGGTGCGAACTATATGTCGAGGACAGATTCCGAAGTTTATCGCTGATCTTTCTTACTATCTCTCCTTCGGTATGGTGAGCTTGTATGGAGATGATAGCGGTTGGGAGTATTTTGACCTGGATGTTGTAAGCCGAGAGCAGGAACCCGAACATGAGTAGAAATTGCTATAGGGAGTCATTCTAATGGTGTCTTCGCGCAGGCGGCTTCTCGTGTGGTGGTTTCGTGCCGGGATTGGGATCCGACTCTTTTTCTTCTTTTTGATCAGCTTTCTCTTGTTTCTGCTGGTGTATTGGCAGAGACCTACGGGTGATGCCGCTAATCTTCCGAGTGTTGTTGTTTGGAGTCTTGTAAATTTTATTGTTGCAGCTCTTCTGATCCTTGTGTTTCTGGTAGCGAGGAATTTCTATCAGCTTCTTTTCGAGCGAAAGAGAAAGACTCATGGTTCGCGTCTTCGGCTGAAGTTGGTAGGAGCTATCGTCGGGCTGACAGCTATTCCAGCAGTTCTTTTGATTTCTGTCTCGAGTGGACTCTTGAGTAAGGCTATTGATGGTTGGTTTAGCTCGCCGGTTGAGGCATCAGTAGAGGCTGCTCGAGAAGTTGCAAAGATGTACTTTGGCTCTTTGAAAAGTCGAGCGGTACAAATCACTCGCGAGTTGAGTGAGGAGCTTCAGTCGCAAGAGTTAGCGCTCGATACTCCTGAGAGCATTCGAAGCCTCTTGGAGCGTAAACGAGTCAATGAAGAGCTTTACGGAATACAGTTGTTCAGTTCGCCGAATGAGTCTGTTGTCCATGTAGAGAACGTTACGGCTTCGATAGATTATTTTTCGCCCCCGCCACTGGACGTGGAGATAGTAAAGAGAGCATTTGATGGCAACAAGGAGGTGATCTTTCAAGAGACTCTCTCAAGTCAGTTCGTTCGATCCTTACGACCAGTGCTGATATCAAATAAAAATCTGGTCTTGTTAGTGACCATTCGAGTTCCAGCATCAATGACACTGGCATTGAACACTATCGGGGACTCCTATAACGATTATCTTCAGCTTCAACATTTTCAGAATCCTTTAAGAAGCACGTATATCGTCTCTCTCTATCTGGTTGCTGCACTTGTTCTCTTTGCGGCAGTCTGGTTGGGAATTCATATTGCTCGACAGCTTACCGTGCCTATTCAACGCCTATCAGAAGCGATGCAGGAAGTAGCGAGTGGGAATTTTGGTCGACAAGTTCACCATAAGGGGGATGATGAGATCGCGTTGCTCACCAGAAGTTTTAACCAGATGACGACTCAGCTAAGGGACTCTACGGCGCAATCCGAAAGGCGTCGAGTATACCTTGAAACGGTCTTAAGCAATCTAGCAGTCGGAGTTGTCGTATTTGATATCGATGGGACGATTACTGCGGTGAATGATGCAGCACTTCGCATCTTGGGGGAAAAGGGAGTCAGTGCTGATTATGAAGGCTCTTTGGGGGGAAGCCTTATTCCCGATGAGATGTGGGAAAAGGTAGGGCATCTATTGACGGAAGAGGCTGTGCGTCAAGATCCGAAGCGAATTCAGGAGCAAGAGGTGTTATTTTCTGTAGACGGCATTGAACGTCGAGTGCTCTGTACCACTGGAGCTTTGACGACCCAGATGCAGCGCTCGATTGGAAATGTGCTCCTGATTGACGACGTAACGGCACTCAGCGAAGCTCAACGTCTGGCAGCTTGGAGAGAGGCTGCTCGACGTATTGCTCATGAGATTAAGAATCCACTGACCCCTATTAAGCTTGCAGCTCAGAGACTGGGCCGAACGTTCCGAGACTCGGAGCCACTTGGACAACAGGTGCTTGAGGCGACGCATACGATCATTGAGCATGTAGACTCAATTAAACGCCTGACCGATGAATTTTCTCGCTTTGCGCGTATGCCAATGCTCAACCTTCAGCAAACTGATTTAACGTTACTCGTTAACGACGTTGTGTTGTCGTACGTTGAAAATGAGAGAGGGATATCATTCCAGGCCATGGTTGGCGAAGGTGTACCAGAGGTGGAGGTTGATGCTGAGCAGATTCGCAGGATGCTTATTAATCTCATTGATAACTCAATTCGAGCTATCCGAGAGGAGAGGGATGAGACGGCAGGTTTGTCGGGCGAAGCAGCCCGAATCCTTGTTAAGCTCTATGTCCAACAGGAGCAGGAAAAGATCACGTTGGAGATCTGCGATACCGGACCGGGTGTTGCTGTAGAAGACCGAGCAAGAGTATTTGAGCCATATTTCACAAGAAGAAGTGGTGGAACTGGTCTTGGATTGGCTATTGTAGCATCAATTGTAGCCGAGCATCACGGAGAGGTTCGGGTAACTGACTTTTCCCCTAGAGGAACTCGAATGATTATTTCATTACCGCTATCGATGCAAAGATCCACTCAGCGAAAGCTGGAGGTTATATGATGAGAGAGTGCGGTGAAGAGAGATCTCTGTCAAAAGGGAGAGCTTGAATGATGTTGAAGATAACAGGATAGACGCCAGATAATTAGGGAGAGAGTTATGACCATTCCAACGGAAACACTATCAAGATATATCCTTAAAAAAGAGGCTGAGCATCCCGAAGCAACAGGAGAGCTCAGTGAGCTGCTCACGGCTATTGGTGTTGGGGTCAAGATGATTGGGCATCTCGTAGCAAGTGCTGGATTTATGGGGGCAAAAGGATATACCGGAAATATCAATGTTCAGGGTGAGCTAACCCATCAATTAGATGAAGATGCCGATGAGATCCTTGTCGAATTGTTGGGGGCCTCGGGCCATTTCGGCTCTCTTGTCTCTGAGGAGCGAGATGGCGCTATTGAGACGGAGGCCATTAATAAGGGCGCAAAGTATGTCGTAGCATTTGATCCACTCGATGGCTCGAGCAACATAGGCTCTAATATTCCGGTAGGGACAATTTTTACTATCTTTCGAATTTGCGATGATGCCGTTGGAGCCAGGGTTGAGGACTTTCTGCAGCCAGGTCGTCAGGTGGTAGCAGCTGGATATTCAGTGTACGGTGCGAAGACCTCTTTCGTATATTCAGCTGGAAATGGGGTTCATGGGTTCACTCTTGATCGGACCATAGGGGAGTTTGTTCTCACCGAAGAGTCTATGCAGATGCCAGCCTCGGGGAATATCTATAGCGTGAATGAGGGATACTGGGAGGGGTGGAGTCCCCAGTTACAGGAGTTTATTACGACACTTCGAACCAGTCAGAACGCTTCTGGCGTACCATTTACTTCGCGTTATGTCGGGTCTCTGGTGGCTGACTTTGATAGAACCTTGCGCAAGGGTGGTCTATTTCTCCATCCAGGAAATGTGACGCGCCCCGAGGGAAAACTCAGACTCCTCTATGAGTGTATTCCACTTGCCTTTATTGCAGAACAGGCCTCTGGTAAAGCAACGAATGGGGAAAAGAATGTCCTTGATATTGAGCCTAAGGCCATTCATGAAAGGAGCCCGTTGATTATCGGAAGTAAACGTGAAGTGGAATGGTTCGAAGAGATGGTAGGGAAATCTCAATAAACGAGTTTCTCTTTCACGGGGGATTCTTTCGCTGGGGGAAGTTCAAGGAGAGAGGCGCACTTTCTTGAACCTGAGTTCGCCTAAATTCCAGATTCCCTGAATTCTAGATTCCCTAAATTCTAGATTCACTGAATTCTAGGTTCCCAGCGTGAGACTCTATTTGTTCACATGTTACCAATGGAGGCTCGATCAAGAAGTGCCAAGGAGACTAGGCTCACAAGGACACTAGGCTCAATCGTAATCGAATATCACTGCTTTCCTGAGAAGGAAACAGTCGACTACTGCTCGCCAGAGAATGCTCTTTCAATACTCCGTAGCGCTTTTTTCCCTTCAGCGGTAATCTTCCAAATGCGCGATGTGAAATCACCTTCAGGATATGGAGTCACTAACTTCTGTCCCTCCAGGATAAAGAGAATTCGCTGAATTTCTTTCTCGTCCTCTAACCGCGTAATTTCCAGGATCTCTTCAATCTGGAGATGAGAAGGTCCTTCTGACAAATT
>RFPC01000004.1 GCA_009926305.1 bacterium | reverse complement strand
TTTTTATGAGTGAGACAGACGAAGAGAAGAAGAAAGCCCTTGAGGATCTACAGGTTGCTCTCAGAGCATTATTGAACAAGGATACTCTGCCGCTCCGAGTAAAAGCGATGGTTCTTGCGGCACTAGAAAAAATTGAAGGTAAACACGATGAACCCACAAGAATATCTTAAAAATCTCATCACGAAGTGTGCCGCTCAAGAGGCGACGGAGGCTCTTCAAGCTCGGCTGGATTCTGCAGGTCTTCAGACCGACCTCAGTGGTATTCCCGCCGCCGAGGTTTCTGAGGCGTTCATAAATGCGATGTCTTTCTTACTAGAGCGTCCTATTTCTGAGCTTACATCTGAACAGATCCGTGCAATCACAGCAAAGGTTACAGCTACGAGCACGGGACTTGAGGAAGCTTCCCAACAGACTACGCTTTCAGTAGAAGGTATTTTGCAGGGATTCAAAAAGGTATTCGGGGGTGCTATTGAGATAACGCTTCCAAAAGGTGCCAGCGTTCAAGCCGCGGGAGAGCTGCTCAACGCGGCTGCAATTGAGAAAGGTATGAAATACCCTGTTTTTTTTGAGGGCGATGCCGAGTATTGGGAGAAGCACGAGGCAAATGCGAGTCTTCGAACCGAACCAGGTCAGGCATACCACTTTACAATCGCTACAAGCGCGCTCTCAAAGACACGAGACGAGCAAACCCGTTATCACGGAAAAGGAGCTCCACTTGGAGCAATAGCTATCGCGGAAGCCTGTGAACGTCTTCAGAGTGAAGATAGGAACTCTCTCTTCAAAGATGCACTCGGTAACAAGATCTATCTTCGTGGAGCAACTCCCGGCGTCGTACTCGATTCTGATATGTTTAGCGGTGTTATTGTGCACGGGCATGGCGATGACCGCCAAGATGACTTCGTTGCCTTCGCGACTGCAAATCGCGCGCGAGATTGAGAGAGGCGGTGATACCATAGAGACAGCTTCTTCTCTTTAGGCGCTACACTGATAGCAGAGGCCGTAATCACTGGAAACTTATTGAAAAGTTTTTCGATACCACCGGCAGAGCAATAGAACCGCCATGGAGGCAAGCGCAATGTTTGAAAAAGAGTATGGAAAACTACTAGAGATTCAGCAAAAGACCATGGACTGCATCTATAAAAAATATGAAACGTGAATGGTTTAAGAACCGGAATATCGGTGGATTATTTAAGGAGATAGACCAGAGCTTGCATGCAAACCACCTGTACCACTGGTGTAACCCGAAGCGCAGGAGCGGCGCATTTCATTCCCTCTTCTTTATCCCACCCACCAGTGGGAAATTTAGTTGAGACAGGTAGAAATCTTGAAGGCAGAGAACAAGACCAGCTCCTACATCGCCGATCATACGGCACACCATCTTCGAGCTTTTCACTGCAGTTGAGACATCATACGGCGGATACCCATAGCCATAAGGCACATACCACCGAATCTTCGCACCACTTGAGATAGACACAGGCGGAAGTCGAAAGAGTTGCTCCACCTCATAAGGCGTCTTTCCCTCCTGTAATATCTCCTCTATCTGCATCACGAGCGCAGCGTCATGAGAGGCAATCCCGACAACTCCCGCATAGCCCTGTAGCATTCGTGCTAATGTGTGACACCCCCCTCTCGGCTCTACCTCACCAGAGGCTCTGTCCGGAAGTTGTCCCTTCACGAGTCTCACCGGAAGGTGGAGCGCAATTAATCGCTCTAAGTCTTCCACACTCCGCTTCCACCGCGAAGGAATCGTGTAGCCAAGATTTGAAAAGTGAGGGCGAAGCACCTCTAACATTTGAAGAGTACGATCTACCGAATCTGGTAAAAGCGCATCAAAGTGAACCCGAATCTCTCCCTTCGCCGCCTCTTGCACCAGCTCCTGCACTCGCCCAAGGTCGAATCCAAGCGAGGGAAACTTTACTGAGAGATAACAGTCAAACGGTTGTATACGTAGTAAATGTTCAAGTGCGTCACGATACGAGCGGTGAACCTCTGCTGGGGTCTCCTCAGGCCTATCCCATGGGCAAATGATAAATTGATTGTGGCCCTTTTTCCCCTCGGCCTCATACACCGTTAACGCATCATCGCACGAACGGCCAGCGATATACCGCCGCGCACCGAAGGATGCTATCTGGTCAAGTACCGAAAGCGCAGTTCGCTTTCCGAAACGAATCAGGCTCACTACCCCCTTTCCCCACTCTCGCTCAACGAACACCGCCCATAGCGCGTCTTTAAATTCGCTACAACATCTTTCCCAAGCCTCGTTAACCCTCGTTGAGAATAGGGATACAAACTCAGGGTGTAGTAACGACGAGACATTTTCGTCCATATTTTAATCCAATTCTCTTCATATCCAAGGAACTCAAAACTCTGAATTCGCTCCGTATGCGCATACCGAAGCATTTCATGCATTAACAAGATACCTGGCGAGCACTTTCGAAACGCTTCATCAAAGGCGATTTTTAGCACCCATAAAGACTGAGAATGGATTACGCTAATCTGACCAGCGGCAAGCTTTCCTCCGATAGACAGAAACCCAAACACTATCCCTGGATAATGATTTACCAGATGGTCAAAAAAGGCATGTATGTGCTCTTTATCTCGTATCGTACTTGCCTCAGAAGATTTCCAACTCATACTTTCGACTTGAATAAACCTTCTCAGCAATTCAGAGGGCTCATGCTCACCGGCACGAAGAAACTCAACCGCAATACCACCGGAGCGATTCGCTTGCCGATAAGCGCGATTCAGATCTCCTCTTCGCTTACTGGTTATTCCTTGCTCAAACTCCTCCCAACTCGTACCGAGGGCCACCCACGGTGAGCCCCCCTCCTCACGAATCGACTTTAAGGACATAACTCCCAAAGCATCTTGCATCACTTCAGGGTTCCATAGCTCGATTGGTATTCGCTCAAGCTCGAGTGGAAATCCCAAATCTCTCACTCCTGCTAATAGAGACTGGAGTGATGCAGGGCTGTCAGCAAGCATTCCAGCAGGTTCTGGTATAGCAATACTACTCAAGAATCCCAGGTTATTGCTCTTGTTAAGGCGAACCAGTGGAGCAACCCCACGTAGCTCACCAAACGGTCCTAAAACCATCACGATGTATGGAGTATCTTCAGGGAGAAGTGCTTGAAGCGCAGCAGCATGCCATTCATGCGTGATCATTGGGAAGCGTAATCCCGACGTAAGCACGTGCCAACGGGAACGGAAGTCAGGGAACTCTTCCCGCGTACAAAGATGTATAGTTCCAACCATGAAAAATGACTCCATGAAAGCAAAGAAGACAACACCCTGCGCAATCAAAAAGGAATGATGCTCCTCATAGAGGATAGCTGCGTTATAGACTCTCGATATTGAAGAAGAGAACTTCCGATGGAACGGAGATGTCGAGGCTGCAACATCCAGCTCAACTGCCAGCAATCAGAGGAATTCTTTTTTATAGAAATCGCGCCGCCTCTATGAAGTGGCTCAAGGGCATCCCTTGAAATCCTACACACCTCTCCAACAAACCTGCGTATGGCAGGGTCCTGCCCAATGATAATATGACGACCACGCGTGGGAATAAGCGCCTGGTAGCCTTCAGTTGAGGCATGAGAGAGAGACTCAATAATCTCAAAATCTCTTCCAAAAAAACGGCTAATGGCTTTTGCTGCTTGAATCGTCCGTATGGCAGGTCCCGTAAAGACCCCATCAACCTCACGCACGACACCAAAGAGCCCAAGCGCGACCCTCTCCATTCGCTCAGAATCGTGCTCCGTCCATAGCTTTTTAGGCTTACCACTCCCCCGCCATTTTGAGTCGAGAGGCTCTCCTTGCTGAACGAGAATTACTTCAATCATGAACTCTCCACCCACTATTTTTTGACTTTTAACGCCCCGCCGACAAATAATCCTGCCCTATGAACAGCGAAAGAACTCATTCCTCCTCTCCGGGAGCCCGACAACTCCCCCTCCTCATCGATACACCTCCTGAGTGGGCGCATCAGGTGCTCAAAGACCCTATCAGCCTCCTCATTGACCACGCGCACCTTGAGAAGAAAGCTGCCCAAAATGCCCTACAACTTCTCCATCAGTGGCCAGAGAACTCCCCACCCACTGAGTGGACAGAAGCCCTGTCAGAGATTAATCGTGACGAATCACAACACCTAGCACTCGTACTTCGTATTCTTCACCGTCGAGGGGGAGAACTCTCCCGCTCGCATCGCAATCCATACGCTCAAACGCTGAAAGAAGAGATTCGTAATGGCCTCTATCCAGGAGAGCTCGTTGACAAGCTTCTTACCTCTTCACTCATCGAGGCGCGATCCTGTGAACGATTTCGACTCCTCGCAGACCACTCGCAGGATCAAGAGCTTCGAAAACTCTATACTGGACTCTGGTCAAGTGAACATGACCACTATCGTGTCTTTCTGAGCCTTGCCCTGCATATTGAAAGCGAAGATGAAGTACATAAGCGATGGCAATGGTGGCTAGAAAAAGAGCGTGAGATCATTGCTGCTCAAGATTTTTCAGCAACAATGCATTCGTGGATCAAAAAATCTCTCCCCCATACCATTGCATCTCTTGTCTCTTGACCCACAAACAGACACACTGGGAAAAGAGTGATTGGTCGCGATGTACGAGTCGCAATATACACATTCTTCTTGGAGAGCTATGAAGCACGTACTCATGCTTGGTTGGGAGTACCCTCCTTTTATATCAGGAGGGCTGGGAACAGCATGTGAAGGTCTGAGCACGGCGCTCAGCCGTTTAGGGGTAAAAATCACTTTTGTGATTCCGCGCTTGCAAGGCTCTGAAAACGCCTCTCACATGAACCTCGTGGATCCAGCAACACTCCTCTCACGAGAGAACCTCTCAAAGTCCTCCAAAAACGGACTCATCGGTCATACCTCCCTAAAAATGGCTGCAAACGGCGATGGCTATATCCCAACAACTGAAGAAGCTCAATTACCCTCTTCAAGCTCTGGTCAGGGCTCCAGACAAATACCATCAGGGTCTCAGTCTGGGGGAATTACTACCATCGGAATCCCAGCTTTTCTACAACCCTACTGGAGCGAGAGTGAGTATCAACTCGCGCTGAATCGAGTGAAAAAAACAAAGAATTTGAGCTCCGATAGTGAGGTTGAGTTATCAGATGTTCTTGAGCATCTTGGACATACTGCAACCTCTGGGGGCGCCACTCTCGGTGGACCCGAAGAGTACACTCAGTCCAGCTTACACCATCACTCCCCTCAACAGGCTAGCGCATCAGCAGGAGCTCACTATGGAGACTCACTGTTTGAAGAGGTCGCTCGGTACACAGGGCTCGTTCTCTCGACAGCAGGTAATGTGGACTTTGATGTCATCCATGCCCACGACTGGATGACGTTTCCAGCAGGGGTCGCACTAGCCGAAAAAACGGGGAAACCACTTATTGTTCACGTTCACAGCCTTGAATATGACCGCACGGGTCAAAGCGGTGGCTCTCAGATCCATGAACTAGAGCAGCTTGGAACGAAAAATGCGGATGCGGTTATCGCCGTTAGTCACTATACAAAGGGCGTAATCTCCCAAGAGCATGGCATTCCAGAGGAAAAAATCTTTGTTTCTCACAATGGTATTTATCCAATGGAAGCACTGGAGCATTACCAAGAGCAGAAGCCCTCAAATGAAAAATGGGTACTTTTTCTCGGAAGGATCACGTTCCAAAAAGGCCCTGATTACTTCATTGAAGCTGCTGCAAAGGTCATCCCCCACGTTCCGGATGCAAAGTTTATTGTGGCTGGAAGCGGTGATATGCTCCCACGACTAAAGGCTCGGGTTGAAGAGCTTGGCATCACAGACGCTGTGAAGTTCCCAGGCTTCCTTCGCGGGAAAGCGGTAGAGGAGGCCTTCTCGAATGCTGATTTATACGTGATGCCCTCCGTCTCCGAGCCATTTGGGCTTGCTGCTTTAGAAGCCATTAACTTTGATACCCCTGCCCTCATTTCTCGTCAGACTGGGGTCTCTGAAGTGCTTGGACACACGCTCAAATTCGATTTCTGGGACGTAGACCGAATGGCGGACCTCATTATTAATGCCCTTCAATTCGGTGAATTGCGTGATGATATGCTTGAAAGCGCGAGAAAAGAACTCTCTCGAATCAAATGGGATGCCTCTGCTGAGCGCGTCAAAGAGGTCTACGAACGCTTCTAAGGATAACACCTCAAATCGCTATCGAACTCTCTGGGTTATGGGCTCGTGTGGAATGGTGTGCTCGTGGAAACTCCATCTGAGGATGGAACTTTTTGAATCTACCCGATGCTGGTCATATCAGAGCCTTGCCTGAACTCGATACCGTCTGAAGATGGTACTATCAGCTTTCAAAGCATGCATTCCGAAGTGACGCGACTCCCTGTAACAGAAATGTACAGGTTATGTCAGGAAGAAGTAAAAGTTTTAAATTCAGCATAGAATTGCTTCACAAAGGATTGAATAGCTTTGCAAAGATTGGCATCACATAAGCACTACTTTTTTACAAAGGAAAAAATGCCAGCAGTTTGCTTCTATTTTCAGGTTCACCAACCCTACCGCGTCGGCCGTTACAGCCACTTTGACTCTCTCGAACATCTTACCTATTTCGACGAAGCAAAAAACGACCAAATCATGAAGAAGGTAGCAGAGAAATGTTACCTCCCCATGAACAACCTCCTCCTTCGGATGATTGACAGGTATCCTGACCAGTTTAAGGTTTCATTCGCCGTTACGGGCGTCGCCATTGAGCAAATGGAGGCGTATGCTCCTGAAGTTCTTAAGAGCTTTCAACGACTTGCTGAGACAGGCCAAGTCGAATTTATCGGGGAAACGTACTACCACTCACTGGCAGCGCTCTATAGTGAGGAGGAGTTTAAACAGCAGGTAACAGAGCACTCCATACTCACAGAAGCCCTTTTTGGACAGCGGCCACAGGTCTTCCGGAATACGGAGCTCATCTATGACAATCGGATTGCGAAACTCGCGTCTGAGATGGGTTTTCAGGGAGTTATCGCTGAAGGGGTTGATGACGTCTTAGGCTGGCGGAGCCCAAACTTTGTCTATGAGGCTCAAGGGAGTGACACGAAGCTTCTCCTCAAAAATTACCGCTTATCAGATGACATCGCATTTCGCTTCTCAAATCAGGGTTGGAAGGAATGGCCACTGACTACTGAAAAGTTTGCCAATTGGACACATCAAATTAGTGGTAATGGTGAAGTCCTGAACCTTTTTATGGATTATGAGACGTTCGGCGAACATCAGTGGGCTTCGACAGGAATCTTTGACTTCATGTGGCATCTCCCAGAACAGATTCTTGCCCATGAAGACTGGTGTTTTCTCACTCCCTCTGAGGTAATTAACCGATATGAGCCGAAGGGGAAAGTTCACTTCCATCGCCTAACCTCCTGGGCAGACATGGAGAGAGACCTGACTGCATGGAGAGGAAACAAGATGCAGCAGAAAGCACTCCATGAAGCGTACTCGCTTGAAGCGAGTGTCCGAGAGCTTGAGGACGAAGAACTCACAGATACCTGGAAGAAGCTCCTTACCTCTGATCACTTCTACTACATGTGTACGAAATTTTTCGCGGATGGGGACGTTCATGCCTACTTTAGCCCATTTGAAAGCCCCTATGATGCGTTTGTCAATTATATGAATGTCTTAAAGGACTTCAGACGTTACCTCGAGAGTCGAAAAGCTATTCAGCGTATAGAGCATTCTCGCGAACAGATAGAGCAACAGCCGCCTCTGGGAATTCATGCCTGATCAATTTGATGAGTAGCTATTGCTAGGCAGGAGGTTAGCTCTCACTGTTAGGAGTCCCGAGAATCTCCTTCACCATGTTCTCATCAACTATCAGTTCGGGTTGATCCTCAGACTTTAGCTCAGGAGCTTCAAACCGCATTTCTCGAGTAATCTTCTTCATGACAGTTCTCAAGCCTCTTGCGCCTTTCTTAACAGCCAACGCATGCGATACAATCAAGTCTTTTGCCTCTTCAGTTACGAGCACCCGAACATCATCCTTTTCAAGACTCTCAAGCGCTGTACGATACGGTCCTTGAGGATGCTCCATTATAACCTTCATTTGTTGAGGTCCGACTGGTTCGGTGAAGGTTAAATCAACTCGCCCTACCCACTCACGAGCCATTCCATAACGCTCGAGGTCTGTTTCTGTGGCTTGAGAAAGAAGGCTTATTCTTCTTTCCTCTGTTGTCATGGCAAATTGTCCAGGAGAGATTTCATTACTGCGAAACCCGATAGTGTCGACCCGTAGTCGCTTTGCTACAATTTCATCTAAGCCCTGAAAAGATCCTCCAAAAATAAATCCGACTGTTGAGAAGTCAATGCCAGTCTCCTGGTCTACGCCATCTTCCATGACCCGGAGCAAGGCATGTTGCACACCAATTCCCGCTATATCTCGTCCGTCCTGTCCTCCTGATATATGGCGCTTTTTGTCGAACTCATCAAAGAACACAACAGCTCTACTTGCCATTTCAGGATTCCCTTCAGTAAGTTCAATTAATCGCTCAGGCAACTCTGCTATGCTGTTCCCTTCATAGCCTACTTCTGTAAAGGTACTCGCATCGAAGCGAATAATTGGAATATGCTCGGGCATGACGGCTTCAAGCGCCCTTATTGTCTGGGTTTTACCAGTCCCAGTATCACCGATAATGCAAAGGGACTCCTTCCCTCCGACTACCATTCTTGACGAGGCAGAGGTTCGATGCCGTTTTTGTGTCTGATGCAGCGCTTTTACGATTCCATGGACGACTTTTTCAAGGGCATCTGAAGAGCTCTTTTCTTCACTCGCTTTCAATCTTCTTTCTATAAGGTTCTTTCCAACCCGTTCTTGGAGCAAATATCGGCGAACTTTGTCATGAAGCGTTCCCTTTGCACTTACGGATACCTCTCCCTGACGAACGGCATTATGAAAGCGGGTCAACCAACTATCGAAAGAACGGAATTCCTTGCTACCGGATTCTGGCAATTGATATCTCCGTGCCAGCGCTTTTTTGAAATCAATTTTTGAATAGATTTCCTCATTCGCAACGGCACGATTTCTCGCACTTGCAATTGAACGGACTATCCGACTCACTTCATCCTTTTGAGCTCGCTTCTCCTCACTGGTAGCTCGATGAGATATGATCTCTGGACGAATACGAATCAGCCCAGACTCTTTTGCAAGTCGAGTAAGACCAAGAATATCTTTGTATGGATTACTATTCTTTGAGTTACTAATTTTATTATTTCTGGCAATACGAGTAACAGCATATACAAGTTCTCGAGCCTCTTGTGAATGTGGCTTTTTAAAATAAAAATTTCTCTGCAACAAATCCCGAATATAAGGAACAGCAAAGTAACTCCCTGCTCTCTGAAGATGCTCATGAGCAAAGATAGAGACATCCTTCAAGAGCTGATCACATCCTGCTACGTATTTCCTAAGTTTCCTGCGAATCTCTCGTGGTGTTGGAATTTCATATTCTTTTAATCGAACAGCTACGTCCTCTCTCGGGGTCGAAGTGCTCCCACCACTAGACGTCTGTTCTTTCTGACCTTCTGGCAGAGGCACCTTTAATGGAGCTTCTGGCGTGGTGCGCGGTTGAGAGGTTGGTTTTATTCCAGGGAGAATCGGTTGATTTGCTCCCCCCTCTTTATCTGCACCTGAAGACTTCTCTTCATGGGGTTGC
The DNA here is from genome assembly GCA_009926305.1 of bacterium. NCBI lineage: Bacteria > bacterium. The sequence continues at coordinate 69,135 of RFPC01000004.1, read as the reverse complement.
CTCGAACTCGTTGAAGAGCGCTTACTGGACATCTTCCGAGGGTCTTTTGAACTATGGTGAGATGATATATCCATGCTTTTAAACAGTGTCTCAAAACCATGATTGGATCAAATAATCTCATAAAATAAAGGATTTTAAGTGCTTTACTTCGATAAATGGGCTTATTTTCCTCGACCCCGAAACGGGCTTATCAACTGACCTTCTCTCAGATAGGGTGATTTCTAGAAGGTTTAAAGAGGAGTATAATGAATAGAGCTTTGTGAATTCAGCCAATGAAGGTACTACTTTCCCTCAAAAGGGATTTACCACATTCAAAAAGAGAGATTCCTCAAACCAGTTCTCCAGATGCAAATCGGAGCAATTCTGATATTGGAGCTCGTACGATTTAGGAACAGATTGAATCAAAACTACGTACAACTTTATTTGTCAGCGAACTTCCTACTTGATATTTCAATGAACATCACTCACATTCCTAGCGATTCCGCCGTCCAGAGACAATGCCATGAGTGAACAACCTAAAAAGTCTCAAGAATACGCTGTAACGGGAACCACGGGGAAAACATGTTCCTCTAGAAGCTTCCGCGCCCTGCTCGGCGCCCAGTTTCTCGGAGCGTTCAATGACAATCTGTTTAAGACAATTGCCTCGATACTTGTCATCAATGAAATCGTTGGCAACGATAGCAGTGCTCTTTATGCCAGTCTTGCGGGAGCTCTCTTTTTTCTTCCCTACATCCTTTTCTCTGCTTTCGCAGGTTGGTGCTCAGATCGCTTCTCGAAATCAGACATGATTCGATGGACAAAAGAAATGGAGCTTGTCGTGATGTGCATCGGCTTGCTCGCCTTTATGGTCGATAGCACTGAGCTTCTTCTCAGTTGTGTATTCTTAATGGGTGCTCAAAGCGCCCTTTTCAGCCCCTCAAAACTGGGAATTCTGCCCGAAATACTCGATTTATCCGAACTCTCCAAAGCGAACGGATATCTTGAATTCATTGTGTTTACTGCCATTATTATTGGCACAGCTTCAGCTGGTTTTGTCTCAGATGGATCCTTCGGTAATCCAGGGCTTTTCTGCATCGGAATCGCCTGTATTGGAATAATACTGAGTCTCTTTATCAAACGAGTGCCTGCTCGAAGTGTGGACAACAAACGCAATCCCCTTCCAATTGACCCGATTCTTCCTAATATCCGCATTCTCAGAAAGATTGCTCATACGAACTCTCTTTGGATGTGTACCCTCGGAATCGCCTTTTTCTGGTCAGTAGGTGCACTCTTTCAATTGAATATCCTTTTCTTCTCGAAAGAAATTCTTCATTTTGATGATCGAGGAACAGCTCTTATCCTTGCCAGCATTGGACTAGGAATAGGAATCGGAAGCATTCTTGCGGGGACCATATCGAAGGGCGCTGCTGAACTTGGCCTTCTTCCAGTTGGCGCGGGAGGTATGGTTCTCTTCTCAGCACTGCTCGGTCTTTATGGTCAGTACCAAACAATAGCCTTTCCGGGGATTTTCTTTCTTGGCCTCAGCTCAGGATTTTTCATCATACCCCTGACGGCCTACCTACAAGCATTTAGTCCGATTGAAGAACGAGGAAGATATATGGCTGCCTCAAACTTTCTTTCAAACGTTGGCATGTTGTCCTCTACATTTCTCTTTCTTGTATTCCGCGACTACTTTGATATGAGCGCAAAGGATATTTTTTCAACTATAGGGATCGCAGCACTTGCGGTAACCATTGGCCTTACTCGTATCCTCCCTGGGACAACTGCCCGTGCTATTACCTGGATAAAAGAACAGCTGGTCAAAAAAAAGAGCGTGATCAAGGGGGACTAATCTTCGGCCGTTATAACGTGCCATAATGACGGGTCGGATCTGTCGTGTTCTCTTATCTCTCGATCCCAGATGTTACCCTCTTACTCTACAGAAGAGATTGAAGGCAACCGACACGTCTCAAAAGGCTTATCGGTTGGCTTCGGCTCTGGAGCTGGATCGGGTTTCGGGTATGGTACTGTAGCTGGTTGACCAGGCTTTGGCTTTGGAGTTGTATCTGGCTTTGGTCGTGTCTCTGGTGATGGGGTTTCTAGCGATGACATGTTCCTTCTCCTTTTTTACCGGTATCTACTCTGACCTCTTTTTTACAACATCACTCTTTGGAGCAACAAGCACCAGTTGTGACTGCGTCTTCGCTCCCATCGCGAGAAACGCTTCTAAACCAGTTTCCTTCATTGCATCCTGATCAGAGCTGCGAAGATCAAAGCGTGAGAGCTTTGTCAGTAAGTCTAGTACAACTGCATCCACTGGCAAACGCGTACGCTCCCCTTGCTGCACCGAAGCAGATGAGAGAAGAAACGGCTCGGCAGTCCAAGCTGGGAGGTGCCTATTGAAAAAGGAGAGCTCTGGTAACGGCTTTGGATCTATTCCATGCTTCTCGAGTTGCTCATTATATCGCATCTTCGCATTCAAAAACTCCACTACATGAGGAAATCCAGTGCTAAAATGATGGCCATTACCATTTACATAGAGTTGTCCAGTTGACTCATCAGTGGACCAAGCCGTCTCACGGCGCGTATCAAATTCCCAATCTTTGATCGCATTCTTTAGTTTTAGGAGGTCTTGTGAGAGAGCAAAAACTCTTGGATGGTCATCCAGACCCTCTCGAAAGTTAGGAATCGAGAATATAGTATCAAGAAGCTCATTACTGAATATTTTCGGATCCAGATTCAAGAGGTCTGATTCCGTCAGCCCATTATCAAAACTCGCATTAGACCAGTAGGCCGTATGTTCAAGCCCATCTCGACCAAAAGTCGGAGAGGAGTTCCGAATAAGCAGCGTTCCATTGCTATTTGAAGCAAGCATGTAACCCTGCCGAAACTCTACCCATGTTCCCGGTTCGATATCAAGCTGCTGTAGATGAGGCAATTGCCAGGCATCTGAATCTGGGTGTAGAAGATATCCTCTGCCAAAGCCAGGATGCTGCTCGTATTCATAGTATAAGAAATTACTCCTATCTGAGATGCGGCTATCTATACGCTCAAAGCCAAACTTCTCAATAATGCTTGATTGCGGAATATGTATGACTTCTCCCCTCTCATTCATCTCGCGCTGCTGCTCAGTCTCATATCGAAGAAAACGGAAAGAGTGAGTAAGTAGTCCCACCTGCTTAACAGCATCGACTGCCGAAGGAGTAAATTCAACGAGACCTGCACGGTAAACACGATAAGGTGATGTAATCGCTCTCGTAATTGCATTTACCAGTTCCGTATCCGGACCCTTAGACACATCGAGATTGAGATTATTAAGAAGAAGTGCTAACTCAGCCTCCGATTGATGCCATCCATGGAGCTCTGGAGATGTGTCCATTAAATCTTCAATAGCTGATATCATTGCCGTCATGGTAGTCGGCATGTCCTCATAGAGCATCTGTTTTGTATATTCGAGAAAATAAGGCCCGAGATGAACTCGATCTTCAATTGCCTGGTTTATACTTGTGGCTTCTTCAAATGCCTTTAGGTAGTGATATCCTCGCGCTAAATTATCAGACATCAGCAAGTTGCTTCTTAGCTCATTTTTAATTGTCTCCTCAAGCCTCAGACTCTTTGCGAGGGCTCCTGTCTCAACGAGAATATCTTTCGCACTACATCTCTCATAGCTCGTGTCTCGCTTAACGAGATACTCCTCGTTCATCTTTTGGAATGTTCCTCCCCTTTCAATGAGCAACTTCATCACTAAAGGATCTGGATTCACATGCAACAGCATATCAAGAGCAGTATTTCCCCTCTGATCTTTAACATTAATGTCTGCTCCCAGTGTAAGGCATGTCTCTACTGTCTTCCTATCTGGATAGGGAACGCAGTGTTGCAAATAGGCGAAAAGAATATTCGGCGAGTCCAGATCTGCCAGCGGGGTGCTCATGATTAATTTAACAGTATCTCGACTAATCTCATTGGTATGATGAAGATGTTTGATTTCATCTTCAAAGTCTTCCCATCGATCAGCCACGAGGTGTTGCTGCAATATCTCGGAAGTTCGAACTATGACTTCTCTTTGAAAAAGTGATTCAAGGTTTTCCGAATCGAGAAAGTAGTCAGGGAAGGATGCTCTCTTCTCTTCTTTCCCTCTTCCTGACCTGTCCTGAGAGTTTCCTTCTGAGTCTGGACCGAATTCTGAACTTGGCACTTACGCTTTTCCCCTGAAACCGACGGCAAATGGCCCGAACTTACACTGCTAAGCGAAAAAGAAAACAAGTAGCGCGCAGTTCGCAATAAAATATTGTTTGAAATACTATTTCGGCTGGTGCGAAATTACCATATTCCGAGGAAAAATACTGAAATTCCAGCCTTCAGGCATCGCTCAACGGCTCAAGAGATAGAGAGAGCTTAACTCCGAAAACGTTCCCACCGAGCTCCAATCCGGCTCAAGGTTTCACCACTGATATCTATAATCTTATCAACTACTAAGGGCCCCACTCCCAGCACAAGCCCCGCCCCAAGGGCCCCTCCAAAGAGTACTCCAGCCCCAGAGGCAGCAATGCCGCCCAAGACTCCAAGTCCAAAGCCAGCACCGAGCGCAACGGGAAAAAGTGCGGTCTTTGCTACCGCTTTCAACAACAACTTTCCTGTGCTTCCGGTAATCTCATTATTACAGGCTTCCGCTCGGAGTGATGAGAAAAAATCTGGTATGCCTGTAACATAATTCAAAAGTTTCGATCCAATACCTCGAGGCTCTGAGAAAGATGGCACTTCTGGCAAAATAATCTCGTTAAAAAGGGTTGGCTCACATTCAGTCTGAAGAGAATGAGCAGCAAAGGAATTCTCAGACTTTGTAGTAGAGCTTAATGAGCTGGTAAGCGAGTTTAGAGAATCTGGAATTCGCATGTATTACTCCTTCATTTCAAGTTCTAGAATACGAGAGGTGTATTTACCCCTCAATCTTCTATTCGACCAAGAAATGAATTTGTTTCCCAAAAATAGAACGGAAGGAGAAGGAGTTCAGGCAGATCCCTGTCCTGTGCCATCCCTCAGAACACTAGCCTCTATCTCCCTCAAGGGGGAGTCTATGGCTAATTCGATACAAACGTACAGTCTGCTCTGCCAGACGCGACATATCTTCCAATAAAGCAAAATAAAGGATGCTCAACCTCGTTTTTGATGACCGATTGTGGATGCGCTCTGCCTGTATATGTAAAAACTGGTCTATCTCTCGCGCTAAAGCCTCATTGTCGCTCTTCAGCTCTGTTTCAGAGGATGACTCAACGCCCGAGAGGTCTTTCTCAACTCGTTGAATAAGAGCAAGGAGTTGTCCGAGAACCTGGTTCAACTCCCCCTTTTGTGCCTTTAGGAGTCCCTTATGATTCTCCCGAATATGGAGGTACGATCTGCTCACAATATCACGATACCCCTCGGCAATAGACTGAAGAGAAAGGACGGTCTGGGAGTAGCTCGTATCCTGCGTCGTACTCTGTCCATATCCCAATCGCATCACCTTAAAGACATTAGCAGAAATGATGCTGGACCAACGCTGTACCTGTTTTCGAGCCAGAAAGTGACGACGGAGCTCTATTCGATCTGATTCAAAAAATGCCTGCAGACCCATTTGTAAATGTTCGTGTATCAGCTTCAAGAAGACCGCTACTTGGTGAAGCGTCACTTGTGCTGAGTATTCCGCATCACTAATCTTCTTTAGATTGAATACTTCTTCTTGTTCCTTCCGTTCCTGACGCTTGACATGAGTTCCATGAGCCCTCCACAGCATAAAGCCGGCAACAGCAACAAGCACAACTGCCCAAAGCCATCCCCCCAAATATAAGACAGAGACGAATGCTCCTGCAGTAACGAACGCCATTAAAGCAGTGATAAACCAGCCACCAATTACGGTTAAGACTCCAGTAACTCGATAGACCGCAGAATCACGGCCCCATGCCTGGTCAGCAAACGAAGTCCCCATCGCCACCATGAATGTCACATAGGTCGTAGAAAGCGGGAGCTTCAAGGACGTAGCAAAAGAGACTACTATGCTCGCCATCAGAAGATTGGTTGAGGCCCGCACGAGATCAAAAGATGGCAGATATTCCACTTCGCCTTTCTGCTCAATTTCATGTCGCGCAAATCGCTTTCGAGCAAATTTTCGAGCTGAACGAGGAATAAGGACTCGTGAGCCCTCAAAAACACGCATGAACATTCTTACAATCACTCGAGAAAGCGCCAAAGATTCAAAGCGTTCATCAACCTCTTGATGACTACTCAATCGAATCTCTGTTTCTGTCACACTTCGAGCCTTCCGCGAAAACCAAAGCGCTAACACCATAACTACGCCACTCACGAGCAAGATGAATGTCGATGAAGGAACTTTTCCAGCAAGCATATCCATCGGCACCGTCAAAGGATTCGATGACATCATCGCGGCATCGTATGTATGCAAGCTCGCAATTGGAACTCCAATGAAATTAACGAGATCATTGGCGGCAAAAGCAAGAGCGAGTGAAAATGTTCCGATTAAAACAATCGGCTTAAAAATATTGATCTTTAGAAATGTAACAAGCATCTGAAAAACAACACCTGTAACAAAAAAGATTGCTAAAGCGATGAACAAGAGATTTTCTTTGATAAAAAGAGCCAGCTCTGGAGTGATGAAGGTAGCACCCTTAGCACCCTTGAGAAGGATAAAGATTGAGACTGCAGAAAGACAGAGGCCACCCCATAGCCCGCCAAACATGCCTAAATATCTCTCATAGTGGAAGGTAAATAAGAGTCGAGCGAGAAACTGAGCGACGGCTCCAAAGAAAAATGCAACAACGACTGAGAGTAGTATCCCAGAAATAATCCCTAACGCTTTTGCCGAATTAATATATTGTCCTATCGAAGCAATATCTTTTCCATCCGACAATACCTTCAAGAGCGAAATACATACCGCAGCTCCCAACAACTCGAAAACGATAGAAACAGTCGTTGAAGTTGGAAGACCATAGGTATTAAAAAGATCTAATATGATAAGATCAGCGATCATCACTGCAAAAAAGATCATCATCAGATCGGGCATCGTGAGAAACTGTGGATTGAATATGCCTTTTCGGGCTACTTCCATCATGCCACTAGAGAAGAGAACCCCGACGAAGAGCCCAGCGCTTGCAATAATAAAAATAGTCTTTCTGCTTGCTACATTCGAGCCAATAGCTGAGTTAAGGAAATTAACTGCATCATTACTAACCCCTACAACCAGATCAAGAACCGCGATGAGAATCAGAAAAAGAACTAACCAGAAATACCACTCTGCACTCATCAGTCACGCCTTATATGTTAAATACAAACCATTAAAACGCTATCTGCCATTGAAGCCTGTAGAGCAGGCCTGTCGCCCCAACAAATAGGTTCGGTCCTGAGCTGCTAATTGGTGAGTCTTCGAGAAGAGTCACATCCAAAGCGAACTTGTTTTTATGGGAGCCATTCACGTAGTAGTTTAGCCCTGCCGCATATTCTGAAGCATCTGCGCGATCCCCATCTACATATGAAAAACGCGCCACACCCTCCAAGAAGGACGGTATAATGAAGTAGCCCATGTCTATGGAAACTCCCACATCATCGACGGAATCCATGTTGCCACCACCTACTATTTGGAGATTGCGTAACGAACGGAAGTAAAATTCTGAGTTTATACTCCAACCACGATATTTTGTTGCAAGGTCAAGTGCATACAAGAAGATATCGTAAGAGCGAAGACTTACTCCGAGACCCAAGGCATCATCTGCATTTATTTTTGTTCCATCACTCAGTCGTACTGCACTGGCTTCACCAATCGGCTCGCCGATCTTGAACACATCTACTGGTGAATATGTGAAACTTGCTCCAAGACGCAATGCGAGATTGTCATGCCATGTAAGGTCTGCTCGCCCTTTCCCATACTCGCCGATTGGCTCTCCCCAAACCGAGAGTGCATACGTGAATTTTTCATCTACATCTGCTCGCTCAAGATCTGTCGTCTTAAAGCCATTACTAATCATAGCTCGGTAATAGGCGCCATCAAACGCCTCACCTATTGCCCAAATGCCTAATGATCTATCTGGTCTAAAAAATGAAGTTGCCATCGAACGGTCCACGAGATGAGTTGTGGTAGAACCATCTATCCACTCCCTGCTCCCTGGAACAAAGGCTTTCCCGGCATAGAGGGAAAAAGCGCTGTTGAATTGGTATTGAAACCAAAAATCATGGGCCTTTGCGTCATGATTGTCATCCGTATCAAAATCGAGATTCAGATAGAACTTGAGTTGCGGTTTAAGAATATGGCCCGAAAATTCTAGTCGGCCACGCTCTATCTCAAAGTCATTTACAGCAGCCTGAGAGCCCGTTTTTCCATTATCAAATCGAAAGAGAGATTCCTTCGGCGAGAATCCAGTATATCGAAACTGCATTCTCCCGTTCATCTTAAGGGAAAATGACTCTTCTTGATCTTTATCAGAAATATAAAACCCCCGATTATATCCTGCATCAGAAGACATGGCTTGCTGCGAACCAGCGACTCTCTTGTCTGACGGCGATAACTGTCTGCTCGCATCTTTCGTGCTGCCAGAGGAGTGAACGTTAAGAGCGCTTTCTAACTGACGAATGCGAGCCTCTTGCTGTTCCAACTGCTTCTGTAATTCTTGAACTGAAGGTTCTGCCCTCGCTACTTCACCTGAGACAATGAGTAAAAGAGAAAACGTTGATACTAAAATTGAATGGCTGAGATACATCAAACGCCTGAAGAAGACTCTCATGAATTAATCCCTTTCGACTATTTCCACCGATCCAAATCCACGCGAGATGGCCCAGGAACATTACCGTAAATGCGAAGCCACGGCAGTCTAGTTCAATTAGACGGGAATTAACAACAATCTCGGACTTTTCCCGCTATTAGGGGAGGGAGAAAGACTCAAGGGCTCTCAATCGATGATTACGTGAAGGGAGGACAGAGGCGGCCCACGACACCATGCTCAGGTAAGCAATGTGGGCTCATGTAAGCAATGAGGCGAGCCGTGAAGGTATTTTTTGTAATTCTCTGGTCAGCCAGGTCCTGATCAGCTAGGTCCTGATCAACCAGGTCTCAGCGGATCAGCTCTTGTGTTCTAACCTGCGGTTTTTAGCACTGTGCTGAGTTTGGCCTGCAACTGATCGCCGTTAAAAGGCTTTACAATATATTCATTCACACCAAGCTTAATAGCTCTCATCACATTCTGAACTTCCCCTTCTGCCGTCAACATAATGAAAGGCAGCTCTTTCGTTCTCTCATCACTTCTAATTCGCTCTAGTAGATCAATTCCGGGAAGTCGAGGCATATTCCAATCACAAATAATGAGTGAGAACGGGTTGCCTTCATTGATTGCATTTTCAAGTGCAGACCATGCGTCGTCACCATCTTCTTTTTCTGTTACATTCTTAAGTCCAAGTGCAGCAAGTTGCGACCGTACAATCTTACGAAACGCCAACATATCATCTACTACTAAAATATTCATGTTCTCATCTGCTACGATCATATTCGCTCCTCGATTATAGGTAGACTACACTCTTAAGTGGACTTTAGGGGCATCGGCGGTTTTTCGGTCAAAGATGAGAGAAACTCGAAAGATAATAAAATGTTTTGAAAATTCAAAAACTAACTCACGGGCAGCTAAGAATATCTCTAAGGATCTGGTGGAATCTACTAGAAATACGGTCAGTGCCTCTTCACGACATGGCCCATCATTTCATTACTGGCAACACCCTCCCGCGGGAGGGGGGGCCATCTTTCCTGAGATGCTGTCTACTAGAAGAGCTTCTCGACTATATCGTAGAGCAGCGAAGGCTGAACTCCCAACCAGACTGTTAGCACTCCACACACGGCAAGCGTTCCTGCCAAGGAAGGAGTTACTATGGCTTCACCCGATTCTGATTGAGATGCTTCCGACGGGACAAAATACATCGCTACAATCACCCTCAGATAATACGAGCATGAAACGGCACTCCCAAGTACACCAACAATCGCAAGCCCTATGAAATCTGCTTTCACAGCCGCGTTAAATACATAGAACTTACCAAGAAGTCCCGCCATTCCTGGAGGAAGACCGGCAAGGGACAGAAGGAAGAGTGTCATCAACGCCGCTAAAAGTGGTCGCTGTTTGGATAACTGGTGAAAACGGGTGATGTCATCACTATCTGCACAGTCGCGATACCTACTTGAAATAGCCATCACCACTCCGAAAGCTCCCAGGGTCATCACCGAGTATGCCACGAGGTAAAACAAGATAGCAGGTCCACCCCCGAACTCAGCCGGTGCTAAAAGTCCCATAAGCATATAGCCCGCATGAGCAATGCTTGAATAGGCTAACATGCGTTTCATACTCCTCTGTCGAAGCGCTACAATATTGCCAACAATGATTGTCAACACCGCCACAAACCAAACAGCCCGTGACCAAAGTTCGTAGTACTCACCCGAACCAAACGACAACCAAAAGAGTCGTAAACCAACGCAGACACCCGCAATCTTAACTACCGATGCCATGAAGATGGTAATGGGCGTCGGGGCACCTTGATAGACATCTGGAGTCCAGAAATGGAGTGGCACCGCACCAATCTTAAATAGCACCCCCATGAGAATAAGCCCCACACCTATAGCAAGAAGTCCAGTCGGGGCTTCCGGCAAGGCTGCAGCTATCTCTACCAACGATAGAGCTCCAGTTGCACCATACACAAACGCAATTCCCAAGAGGAGGAATGCGGAACTGAAAGAGCCAAGAAAGAAATACTTCAGAGCTGATTCAGAGGATGCACTACTGCGCAGTGCTGAACCACACAGCACGTACAACGCCATAGACATTAGCTCAAGACCAACAAACAGAGTCACCATTTCTGCCGCTGATACGAATAGGATAGCTCCTGCAGTGGCCATCAAATAGAGCGAGGCAAATTCACCTTTCGCTTCGGTAACACCTTCACCCGAGAGATACTCACGACCCATGAGCAAACACAGCATCGCTCCAGCAATTAAAATTACAGTGATGAAACTGGTAAACGGATCAATGTAGATAGTGCCACTAAATGCTAAGCGCTCACTACTATAATCTGGCGAGACAACTAGCGCTGCGACTAACCCCGCAAGCAATATAAGAAGAGTAAATACACCACTAGGAGAACGGCCCTTCATAAACACATCAACGAGCAGCACCGCCAAAGAACCCCCTGCAATCACAAGAAGCGGTAAGATATAGAAAAGTTCATTTATCATTGCACTACTCCCTGCTTCTCCACTCTATCTGTTGGATTCATCTGCAACATATTTTTCGAAATACGCACCTTCTCTTCCATATCAACTTCACTCTTTAAAGCTTCCGATACATCATCGGGGGCATTGTGGTGGGCATATTGTGTCGAGCTCCAAGCACCTGGAGGGTTTGCGATACGATGTTCATGTGCGGAAACATATCGCTTCATCGTTGGCTCAATAAACTGGAGGAATGGTTTCGGATAGACACCCATAACAAAAACTAAAATGAAAAGTGGGATTAGCGTTGCCAGCTCACGGCCATTAACATCGGTCAAATCTCCGTTTCTCTCTTCATTGAACTCTCCAAACATTGTCTTCATGTAGAGCGTCAACATATAGACGGCACCGAGAATCACACCACTAATCGAGATGAGCGTTAGAGTTGGATATATTTGGTACGCCCCCGCCAAGATCATGAACTCCCCAATAAATCCATTCGTAAGCGGCAGTGCGATTGAGCTCAGAGTGAACACAAGAAAAAGGAATGCAAAAACTGGAACCTTTCCTGCGAGGCCACCGTAAGCAGAAATCTCCCTCGTGTGCTTCCGATCGTAGAGAACTCCAACAAGCAAAAAGAGCGCTCCAGTTGATATTCCATGGTTTAACATCTGATATACAGAGCCTGTCGCGGCTAAGGTGTTCAGGGCAACAAAACCGAGAACGCAATACCCAAGGTGCGAAACAGAGGAGTACGCAACTAATTTCTTTATATCATGCTGCGCCCACGCGACTAAAGCACCATACACAATCCCGATCGTCGCTAACGTTGCCAGGTAGGGAGCAAACTGAAGTGCTCCTTCGGGGAAAAGCGGGTAGGCAAATCGAATAAAGCCATAGAGTCCCATCTTCAACAAAACCCCGGCCAGCACCACCGATCCACCGGTTGGAGCCTCAACATGCGCATCAGGAAGCCACGTATGAAAAGGGAAAATAGGCACCTTAATACCGAAAGCAAGAGCAAATGCCGCAAAGAGCCAGAACTGTTCTCCTGGAGACAACACGACTTTATCTACAATCTCACTCAGAACAAAAGTTGTTGTCCCAGTTTGCTCTGCAAAGGTCCACACCACATAAAAGATGGCAACTAACATCAGCAAGCTGCCAAAGACCGTATACAGGACAAATTTTATCGTTGCATAAATTCTTCTCTTTCCGCCCCAGATTCCGATAATGAAATACATTGGAGCTAACATCAGCTCCCAGAAAACATAAAATAGAAAGATGTCGAGCGACAGCAACGTTCCAAGCATTGCAGTCTCAAGCGCAAGCATGTGAAACAGATAGCCCCGCTTTTTAGAATGAATACTTCCTGATGCGATGAGGACAATCGGCATAAGAAAGGTTGTCAGCAAAACAAGAAGAATACTGATTCCGTCTACCCCGAGTAAGTAATCAACACCCAGAGCAGGAATCCAATTGAATTGCTCAACGAATTGCATATCGGTGTTAGACGGATTAAATCCGTTCATCAACAGTAACGATATGAAAAATGTAACAACAGAAAATGCCAGTGCAATTTGAGTTCCAAGGTCGAGATTCTTGCGTCCCGCAGAAGAGCCTGCCTCCCTACCTGCTGCAGGGACGAGTAGCATGAAAAGTCCCCCAATGAAGGGGAGAAATATTATGGTTGTTAGCAACGGAAGGATTCCAAATACTTTTCCGTCTATCAGTAAAAAACTATCGGTCATATCCTCTCTCTCTTAATCCTCGTTCTCCCCGCAACTCGGAGACACCGTTTATGATCCCGTCTTGGGTCGCCAAACATCACCTTACAAAGCAAAATAGAAACAAATGAGAAAAACCGTTCCAACCAGCATGAGTAAGCCATAGAATCTCAACTGTCCCGATTCAGTGTTTCTGACGACTTCCCCACTAACGTCAACAACCGCAGCTGTCCCGTTGACTGATCCATCAATTACTCCTTGATCGACAAACTTCCACAGCGTTCGAGCAATCACCTCTAAAGGCCTTACAAAAAGCACTCGATAAATCTCATCAAAGAAGTACTTCCCTTCCAAAAGCTTGGTAAACGGAGGAATCATTCTCGAAATTCTCGCGGGCGCCTCCTGTAACGATGTGTAAAAAATCAGAGCCAGTCCGACACCAAGGAACCCTGGCCAAGAATGGCTCAGAGCTGCAAGAATTGATTCCCCTCCTCCGTGACTTTCACCAACTGGGATGGTGTGTCCCAACCAATCCTGAAGAGAAATCCAACCATTGAACACACCCCCAGTCATCGCAAGGGAAGCGAGCACTACGAGCGGAAAAACCATAGAGGCTGGCGATTCGTGCGGATGCGCATGACCTCGATACTTACCGAGAAATGTCATGGCAAAACTTCGAGTGACGTAGAAAGCGGTCATGATTGCAGCAAGTTTCATCATTGTCGAAAACACGCCGATGTAATCGACTAAATACTCATTATTGGCCCCGGCATGGGATAAAGCCTCGATAATGTGATGTTTCGAAAAATATCCTGACAGGGGAAAGATTCCCGCTATTGCCAGCGTTGAAATAGCATAGGTGGCAGCGGTCCACGGCATATATTTTATGAGTCCGCCCATTTTCCGCATGTCTTGTTCGTGATGACAGCCGTGAATCACTGACCCTGCGCCCAAGAACAAACATGCCTTAAAAAATGCGTGCGTTACGAGATGAAATACAGCAACCCAATATGCCCCACTTCCAGCGGCAACAAACATGAAACCAAGCTGACTTACCGTTGAGTATGCAAGCACCTTTTTAATATCATTCTGTACAAGTGCTATCGTTGCAGCAACAAAAGCCGTCAGTACCGCGATGCAGACAACAATGCAAAGCGCATACGGAGCCAAATCGAAAAGAAAGTGCATACGAGCAGTCAAATAGACACCCGCGGTTACCATCGTTGCCGCATGGATGAGAGCCGAAACGGGAGTTGGCCCTGCCATCGCATCTGGCAACCAAACAAAGAGTGGAATCTGAGCAGATTTCCCCGTGGCACCGATAAATAAACACAACGCAACGACTGTGAGTAAAGCAACACCTCCGTCCATTAGAGAAATCACACTTTCAAGCTCTCTAAAATCTAATGTGCCAAAGTGTTGAATAAGGAGAAAAAGAGCAACAAGGAAGGCCGCATCACCAATTCGATTGACCACAAATGCCTTACGACCAGCCCCAGCGAAGGCAATGTTTTTATGCCAAAATCCAATCAATAAATACGAACAGAGCCCTACTCCTTCCCATCCCACGAAGAGAACAAGCAGGTTACCCCCGAGAACCAGAAGCAACATGGAAAACATGAAGAGATTCAGATAAGAAAAAAATCGAGGGCTTGAGTTGTCCTCTGCCATGTAGCCGATAGAGTAGAGGTGGATAAGGGATCCAATGCCAGTAACCACCAGACACATCACTGCGGTAAGGGTGTCGAATCGGAACACAAAGTCGACAGCAAATCCTCCAGCGGCAAACCACTGAAACAGCGATGACTCCAAAGCCAAATACCCACTTTCTACCACAGAATGAGCACCGTGTGCCCCAGCGGCAGCAACTCGATGAAGCTCATGCTGACTACTCATGTCTCGCAGGTGTTGAAAACAAAGAACGCTGACAACAAATGAGCAGACACTTGCACCTGTCGCAATCCAGCCAGCAAGACTTCTCGTACGGAGGCCGACAAGAAACGCCAGCACTGCACCAAGAAGTGGGAATAATGGAATCAATCCTAAAAGACTTTCCTGTTCAACTGTACTCACACTCACTCCCGACTTAAACGAATAACTCACTCATACTTTGCCAAACTTCAGCGCTACAGCCGTAGCTGTGAGGCTTCACTGGTTTCTGTTGACTCAAGGTTGCGAAACATCGCAAGGATAATGGCAAGACCTACAGCCGCTTCCGCTGCTGCAACCACCATCACGAAAAAAACAACAATCTCTCCATCAAGATTTCCCACCCGTCGAGAAAGAGCGACAAAAGCAATATTAGCCGCGTTTAACATGAGCTCTAGACACATGAAAGCAACAATTGCATTTCTCCTCACTACAAACCCAGTAGCCCCGATTGCAAACATGACGAGAGAGAGCAGGACATAGTGCCCCGAGTAATCCATATTCATCTCTAACGCCCTCCCTTTCCATAGTTCGTTTTCGCGAGCATCGCGGCCCCTACCAGTGCTGCCATTAAAAGAACTCCAGCTGCTTCAAACGGCAGCAAATATTCTGTATACAAAAGCTGTCCGACAGCCTCTACCGAACCGACAAGCGCCTCAGCAGGACCTACTTGTACTGGCCACTGAACAAGCACTTCTTGTCCCACCACCCCAATAAAAATCAGACTCGCAACACCCGCACCGATAAGCTGGAAGTATGTTCCGAGCGTCCTCTGCTCACTTTTTGCATTGAGTAACATCAAAACGAAGATCACAAGCACCATGATCGCACCGGCATAGACAATGATTTGCACCATTGCGAGAAAGTGTGCGCCAAGTGCCCCAAAGACACATGCCACTCCGACGAGATTCGCCACGAGAAAGAGCGCTGAATGAATTGGATTCTTTGACAACACGACACCCAGTGCTGACCCAATCAGTAATGCCCCAAGACAAACGACAACAATCGACATCTCTGATCCTTTACGAAAGTAGTTTAAATACGGCAGCTGCCAACAGGTTAATAATGCTCAATGGAAGAAGCATCTTCCATCCAATGTTCATCAACTGATCATAGCGAAAGCGTGGGAGTGTCCATCGGATTGTGATCTGTAGCACGCAGAAAAAGAGCACTTTCCCCATAAATACACCATGTCCAATGAGCGCTGCCCACCATGCACCTTCCGGAAGAGTCACGAATGGAACGTGCCAGCCTCCAAAAAAGAAAGTCGTAAGCACTATTGAAAAGAGGGCGATCTCTGCGAATTCACCAAGCCAAAAAAGAAGAAACTTCATTCCAGAATATTCAGTGAAGTACCCTGCAACGAGTTCCGACTCGCTCTCAGGCAAATCAAAAGGGCCTCGTTTTGTTTCAGCCATTCCGACAATAAATAGGATTATGAAGGCAATGAACCCCGTCGGGAACATGAACCACACGCCCCAGTTGAAAAGAGAACCTCCTTGGGCGTCAATAATCTGGTAGAGATCGAAAGTCGAAAAGTGAAGGACGATAGTGGCAAACGCAATTCCCATTGCCAGTTCGTACGAAATCATTTGAGCAGCAGCTCTCAATGCTCCCAGAAGGGAGAACTTATTATTTCCTGTCCAGCCTGCAAGCACTACACCATACACTGCGATCGAACCCATCGCGAGAAGAAAGAGCACCCCCGTAGAGATTTCCGCCACCTGAAACCGAATCGGGACTCCAAAGATCACTGCGTCTGGTGCAAGCGGAATGACAGCGAAAGCAAGAAACACCGGAAACACTGCCATGAAAGGACCAAGCGCATGTAAAAATACATTCGTGCCAGCGGGCACAAAATCTTCTTTTAACAATGCCTTGAGAGCATCATTCAGCAAGGTATTGATTACTCCGATAGAGCCCAAAAATCGGATGACAGCAAAAACAGGGGCCAGCACAAGCAGACGAATAGCTAGCGAGAATGGCTTTAGAAAAAGATTATTGGTCTTCAGCAGGTCTCCAACCACAAGGTTTGTACCTGCCCGATTCGCTCCGACTCGGTCCTGAATCAGGGCTGAACCTTTCCGTTCTACCCAGGTACAGAAAGACGCTAGTCCCAGTGTGACCTGTTGAACAATAAATCCTTTGATAAAAATTCCAATTACCGCATTCATGCTCTCTCACTCTCTCTCTCTGTAACTGTATTATTGCCATTCTCGCTCACCACAGCAGATTGCCGAAGCTGCGATGCATAGCTCACAAGATTGATTCCTCCCTGCTTGATGGCTCGGATTGAGAGTCCCGACAAGTCATCCACCGTCGAGAGGACTATGTTTGTCAGCTCTCTATCGCTCTCACACTCAACTAGCTTCTTCCCTAAACCTTGGGCGAGCAGATTGAGTGCTTTCCAGTCTTGGTACGTTCCATCGCGCAGAGGCACCACCTGTTGCGCGTACTGCAATCGATAATCTCTATTAATCAACATGCCGCTTTTCTCCAAGATACTTCTCCCTGGAATCACGACTCTTGAATTTTCGAATAGGGCCCCCTCTTTGTCTGACAGAATGCCAAGAGTAAAAGGAGTTCTGGTAAGAGCCTGCAAGAGTTCAATATCCCCCAGATCTCTCTCGTCAAGCGCCCGATCCCCCACAAAAATCACGTTATCGAAGTAATCCGACTTCAGAAGCTTTAAGGCGGCCACATACCCTTCCTCAAGAACATCACGTAATCCTGCGCTGCCGCTCCCGACTCTACAAAGCCGCTTGCTGCTACTCCGCTGATATAAGCCGCACCACAGAGATTTGCTCCATAGTCTGGGCTAATCAGTATCTGCTCGAGTTGTGTTAGCTCGCGCTGCCTGACAGCCGTTACCCACTGAGCGTCAGCGAGACACTTCTTCGTAAAGAGATCGACAACAGAATAGTCTTCCAGCGTCAGGTCTGGGGCGCACAAAAGAAGGGTCTTTCCTTTCTTTAACTCTCCGACAGTCTCTAACACCCCATCAAGTGACGCCGGCTCTCCTGCTACATATGCGCTCGCTACTCGCGAAGCTGGGAGGAATCGCTCAAAACCATAGCGCCCCTCATCGCACAACCACTCCTTATTCACATCAGCGTTGAGCCGAGCTTTGACTTGCACAACTTGGCCATCCCGCTCGTAAACCTTGACATTGCAGCCCGTAGAACATCCTGGACAGATGGAGTCCTTGGGATTGGCATACCAAATCCGAGTATTAAAACGCCAGTGGCGGTGGGTGAGCGCACCCACTGGGCAGAGATCCACAACAGTCCCTGAAAGCGGATTATCGAGCTCTCGCCCCTCTTTGACTGCTATCTGATACCGGTCACCTCGATTCAGTAAACCGATCTCTCCAGTTTCGGTAACCTCATCACAAAATCTGACACATCGAGTACAAGCAATACACCTCTCAGCATCAAGCATCACGGTTGAACCAAGTGGCACCGCTTTCGGTTTATTCTCCTTTACTTCAAGAAATCGGCTCGGCTTCGCATTGTACTCGTAATGATAGTCCTGGAGTTTACAGTGTCCGGCCTGGTCACAAACGGTGCAATCCAACGGATGATTGATCAATAACAGCTCCATGGTAGAAGCCTGGGTCTCCCGAACTTTTTCGCTCGTTTGATGCGTTCTTACCACCATCCCTTCGGCCACCTGGGTATGGCATCCAATCATAAGCTTCGGTGCACCCTCAACCTCCACCTGACAGATTCGACAGTTACCTGGTACGCTCAGGTGCGGATGATAACAATAAAACGGAATTTCTATCTCAAGCGATTTGGCTGCCTCGATAATGTTCGTTCCCTTCGGAACCGAGACTTCTTTGCCATCTATTGTCAGTGTTACCATCTCAGTTTGCGGTGTATCAGCCATTTACCTTCCTAGCCCTCTTGTTCTTCCTTCACCCAGCCTTCCTCAATCCAGCCTTGTTCCACTCAGTGCATCCCTGCCTCAAAGTCTATCGATTCTCTGCGAGGCTCCACTCCCTTCATGACCTCAGCAATCCGTGTTCTGAATTGATTCCTGAATTTTTTCAAGAAGCTTCTGTAAGGCAACACCATGGTATCTCCGAATGCACAGATGGTATGTCCCCCAATTTGATCGCAGAGACTTTCAACAAGCTCTATGTCACCTGGCTGCCCATGCCCTTTTGCTATGCGTGCAAAGATTTTTTCTATCCAGTGCGCTCCCTCGCGACACGGCGTGCACTGACCGCACGATTCATGCGCATAGAACCGGGACAGGCTCAGTACCGCCTCGATCGGATCTGTCGTTTCATCCATCACCATAAAGCCTGCACAACCGAGACTAGAACCTGCATTCGCCAGTGAGTCGTAATCAAGATTTACCCCCGCACACTCTTCTGCAGTAAGCACGTTCACCGAAGAGCCCCCAGGAATGACCCCCATCAGCGCATTTCCATCACGCACCCCACCACACTCCTCTTCTATGAACTGGAGGAGCGAGTAACCCATCTCAACTTCATACACCCCGGGCTGGTTCAAATGACCAGAGGCCGAAACAAGCTTCGTCCCTGTGGAGTTCTCAACCCCAATAGCAGCAAAGGCTTCTCCGCCGTTTTCTATAATCCAAGGAATATTCGCGAGTGTTTCAACATTATTGATGACGGTCGGACACCCATAAAGCCCTGACACAGCGGGGAACGGTGGTTTAAGACGGGGTTGTCCCTTCTTCCCTTCAAGAGATTCGAGTAAAGCAGTTTCTTCACCGCAAATATACGCACCAGCACCGCGGTGCACGACCATGTGGTGTTTCCAACCACTCCCACAAACATTATCTCCTAAAAACCCACGTTCATACGCTTCATCGATAGCGCGTTGAATTTGCACATACGGGTACGCATACTCGCCCCGAATATAGATGCATGACCACTCACTTTGCAGTGCCCAAGCGGAGCAAAGCATCCCTTCAATCACGAGATGCGGATCGCGCTCTAGTAACACTCTGTCTTTAAAAGTGCCTGGCTCACTCTCATCTGCATTGTTAATGAGGTATACTGGCTTCCCCGAATCGCGTGGGACAAACCCCCATTTCATGCCAGTGGGAAAGCCCGCCCCGCCTCTACCTCGCAACTTCGATGTTTTTACCTCTTCAATAATCTTCAGAGGATCCATCTCTAGCGTTTTCTTCAGAATCTCGTACGCACCGCGCTGAATCGCTGTATCAATTTTGTGCTGGTCTTTCTCTCGCACATTCTTCAACAAAATTTGCTTGTGCTCTGCCATTCCCTTCTTCCTACTCAATCTCCGGAGCAGCCCGCCCCCGTGCACCTACCAAATGAGATGTCCAGCGGGTCTGTCCTTCTCTAAATCACCTCAGACTTTGAATACCCATCAAGCCCACTGCCAAGCTCATCGCGCTTTTGCGAGTACGTGAGATCGGGCCTAGACTTCTCGATACTGTCTAACACCGTCTTTAACTTCTCCGGTGTCAAATTCTCGAAGTACGTATCATTAATTTCACACATCGGCGCCGTCCCACACGAACCAAGGCACTCGACATGTTCATAACTGAACATCCCGTCTTCTGTTACTTGCTTCGGCTCGACCCCAAGTCTTTCGTGAAGATACTCCATCAATTTCTTTGCTCCACACAGACCACACGACAAGGTGCGGCACACCTGAATGTGGTACTTCCCGAGCGGCTCCTTCCGATACATCGTATAAAATGTAACTAACTCCATTACATGAGCTGGAGAAATGCCAACCTGTTCACTAATCCAATCCACAGCCGCATCAGAGATATGGCCATGCTCCTCTTGAACCAAATAGAGAATCGGCATGACAGCCGACTCGGGTTGGGGGTACTTCGCCTTGAGCTCGTTGACTTTCTGCTCGCTCTCCGGAGACATTGAAAAACTCATTACTTCTTTCCTCTTATTCCTTTCTCATCCGAACCACTCGACTTCCGCACCAACCGTTACTGTACCCGAGCATCTGTCCATTCCTGTTTTTATCGATCACACTCTCCACCGATCATGTTCACCATCCCAAAGGTTGGCACCACGTCTGCTATGGTCTCTCCTAATAACATTTCACGAACTGCTCCCATGTGTATAAAAGAAGGGGCTCTCACATGAACCTTGTACGGTCGACCCGTACCGTCAGAAACCGTGTAGAATCCAAGTTCCCCGTTTCCACCTTCTACCGGGATGTAGACATCTCCCTTCGGAGGCTGAACACCAAAAATCACCATCTCAAAGTGATTAATCATTCCGTCGATAGAGCTGTACACCTCGTCCTTTGGATTGAGAACGATTCGTGGGTCTTCAAGTGAAATCTCACCGTCAGGCAAGTTCTCCATCGCCTGCTCACAAATACGCATTGATTCAATGAGTTCTTGAAATCGCACCAAGAATCGATCGTAATTATCTCCCTTTGTTCCAAGCGGGACCTCAAAGTCAAAGTCCTCGTAGCTAGAGTAAGGGAAATCTCGTCGAACGTCGTAATCAAGCCCCGAGGCGCGAGCAAGTGGTCCAGTCAAACTGAAGTCTGCCGCCTGTTCTGCACTCAACGCCCCGACATCGCACATCCGATCAATAAAAATTCTGTTCCGCGTCAGAAGACGGTCGCTGTTATCTAAATGCCTTCGGATTCCCGTAAATGCCTCCGCCATACGATCGCCGAATCCCTCGGGAAGGTCGTCCTTGAGTCCTCCCACCCTTCCGTACGAAATGGTGAGACGCGCTCCCGTCACCTCCTCAATCAGCTCCCACAAATACTCTCGAGCTTGCATCAAATAGAGCATCACGGTGAACGCTCCGAGCTCCATCGCGGAAGCACCAAGGCACGTTAAGTGGTCACACATACGCGACAACTCTGACATGACCACTCGTATGTACTGTGCCCGCTTTGGAACTTCTACTCCCAAAAGCTTTTCGACCGTTAAACACCAGCCGACGTTATTGATGATCGGTGAAACGTAATTCAATCGATCCGCATAGGGCATTACCTTGTTGTAATCAACCGTCTCACACATCTTCTCAAAACCTCTGTGTAAATATCCAAGCTCAACATCTGCGTCGAGTATCTTCTCGCCCGAAAGCTCGGCAACAATACGAACGGTTCCGTGTGTTGCAGGGTGAGCGGGTCCCAGGTTCAAAATCATGGTTTCAGAATGAAGGTCATCCCCCTCTTTCCGAGGGCGCATATGGGTTGTTACACCACCTATTCCGTAATCTACATTTAAGAGTTCTTTCATCTTCCCTTCTCTCGCCGTTTCACTCGATGCTGTCCGCCGTTTTTATCCCTTCGTTATGATCAACTATCCCCTACCGATTTGTACGAGCTCACTGCGGTGCATATGTCGGGCTGTGTTTTCAACCTCTGGTGCCCGTAAAGGAATGCGAGGCTGCTTCCCTTGAACTGGGTAGTCCTTCCTGAGTGGGTACCCCTTAAACTCGTCGTACATAAGAATTCTCCGGAGATCGGGATGGCCCTCAAACTCAATGCCGTACATGTCGAAGACTTCCCTTTCAAGAAAGTTCGCTCCAGCCCACAGTTGCGACACTGAGGCAATTCTCGGTGACTGCTCTGGGAGATCTACTTTCACCCGTAATCGGTGATGAGTAGAAAGGCTGAGCATATGATATACAACCTCAAACCTATCTTCGCGCTCATCCATCCAATCGACAGCGGTAACGTCCAGGAACATGTTAAAAGCAAGTTCACTATCAAGTTTCAGTAGACGGAAAAAGTCAGACACCCCCTCTGCGCGAATTCTTACCTCGGCATCCCCCAGAGAAACTCCAGACTCTAGAATATAGTCGCCCAACTTCTCCTGAAGCTTCCCGAGGAGCTCCTCGCTTTTTTGACCTCTCTCTTCATCGCTCACTGGCATACACTTCACCCATTCTCTCATTTTCAACGGCAGCAGAATCGCCTTTCTCACCACCACTTGAGCCGCACAGATTCCCCGAGCCAACTCGTCTCTTAACGCTAGTCAGATCTGAAGAAAAAATCACCCCCTCAGGAGCTATTTCGACGCAAAACTCGCCAATTCCTCACGGCCTCAAGCACGGTAATACACGCAGTACCGCGGGGCAACTCCATTAAAACGCACCGGAAACACAGGGGATGGACTCACGAATTACCGAAAACCTTACACCGCTCGCTTCACCCCGGCGATGAACGATGAGGACCACGAAAATCATGCGAGAGACTCCACCTGCTGACGAGTTGATTTATGGGAAAGAACTGCGTAGCTTCTTTCCTCTTATCAGTAGAGCCATGGAAGAGAATAAAGAATCAAACGCTGTTTCAGGAGCTGAGTTAGCGCTCCTTGAAGAGGAAGCGCGTATCCTTGCTTCAACGCTTGAGTCGTTACAAACGCAGTGCGAGGCTAAGGCTCGTCGTCTGACGGAAGAAGATCAACGATCCCGTTTACTTACGGCGGAGCTGGTTGCTGCCCAGCGAGATGAAGACAAACAAATGCTCGCTTCAGATGAAGCAGTATCCCATGCACTAAAACACAACCATTCTGATGAAGTGAAGGCGCTTTCCAAGCTTCTCAAACGTCCCTACTTTGCGCGTTTCGTAATCGAAGAAGAGAGCTCCGACCTGAGCCGAAATGGAAATTCCGGGGCTCCAACTCAGTATGACTACCGACTTGGCTACTCAGCCAACCCTGAATGCAGGATTATTGATTGGCGGAAATCTCCCCTCGCAAAAATCTACTACGAGTACCAGGAAGGAGATGAGTACTGCGAAGACGTTCAGGGACGTGAGCGCGAGGGACGGCTACTGCTCAAACATCCAGTTCGAATCGAGAACGGGGCGCTGAAAAGCGTTACCACTCGATATGGCACCTTTTCATTAACAGATGGCGCCTGGTTGCGAACCAACAACGCGCACCCCGCGGGCAATGGTGGAATCAAAAGCATCCTTCCTCTCATTACCGCCGAACAATTCAAGACAATTACCGAAGATGCAAGAACAGCTGTGCTCATCCAAGGGATTGCTGGCTCAGGAAAAACTACGGTTGCACTGCACCGTCTGGCTTGGCTTCTCCACGAAAGCAACTCTGATATAAGCTCGGAGGAGTGCGCAGTTATAGTCCGAAATGAAGTGCTTGCTGAGTTCATTAAAATGACCCTTGATGCGATTGAGATCGCTGATGTACCCGTCTATACCTTTGAACAGTGGAAGAGTAAGGTCATTCAAAACATTGCACCTGAACTCAGTCTTTCGACTGACCTGGATTCCCATTCAAAATTTCCGAGAGGCTTCACCACCGTCCTCTATTCTGAAGAGTTTTTTGAAGAATATGAAGCACAGCTCAAACTGCTCGACAGCTCGTCCACAAAAGCTCAAACGCATTCTCAACAGTATGGTAGTTTGCTTACTCAAACTCTTCTGTCGTTTTCATCACGACATCCAAAACTTCTTGAAGTCACTGGTGGTAGCACTAATGAGATAATTGAGTATCTAGAAAACATACAAATACATAATTCAGTGCCACACGTTCTCTCGAATAGCTTGCTCCGATTCCTACTTCATTCTCACCTCTTGAAGACTTCAAAAGAGGACCTCTCTTCACCCGTTCGATTCCGGCATCTCGTGGTAGATGAACTTCAAGACTATTCATTCATAAGCCTCGCATCACTCATGAATTCTGTAGAGAGCACCAGAGACCTCACGCTTGTAGGAGACGTTGGACAAGCGCTTTCAGCCGATGAAAATTTTATTGGCTGGGACCGCCTAAAAGAAGTATGGCAAATTGAGCTAGGAAGCAGTGCAACATTCTTCACCTTAGAGGTAAGCTACCGCTCAACACTTCCGATCATGCGATTGGCATCATACGTTTCAAGACGCTCATCACCGAAAGAAGGGCGCAGCGGAAGGGTCCCCATCTGGTTCCACTGTGAGAACGAAGAGCGTGCTACCGAGGCAGCTCTTGATTGGCTGATGAAAGCCCTCGAACGCTATCCTACGAGTTTGTCAGCTGTCCTGTGCAGCACTCTTGACGAGGCAACGCAGGCGTACTCACTTCTTAAGCCCCGCTTTGGTCCTCAAGTTCGCATGGGCAAACCAGGGAATTTCTCATTCGATCAAGGGCTGATCGTCACCGCCATCGACTACGCAAAGGGACTCGAATTCACGAACGTCTTAATCTGGAATCCGTCATCGAAAGCATTTCCTCAAAACGATACGCTGGCAAGCAACCGACTATATGTGGCTATAACGAGAGCAGAAGAAAATCTGGCACTTGTCTCTTACGGAAGGTACTCCAAACTCCTTCCGCCAATAGATTCAAAGTTCGTCAGGGGCTATAACTATCTTGATTTACTTGAGAGCTAATCGAAGCAGCCTGAACGACCCTCTTCCTGAAAGACGGTACGAAATATCCGCTTAGAACATACCTCTTCAGAAAAGTGCAGCTCGCTCTACGAGTCTTTCGTAATTTAATTGCAACTCCACGTCGTTCACCGTTTTTTTATTAATTATTCTGCTTACTTTGACGACATCAGCAAAAGGAGTGTTCTATGCAGCGGACTGTTAAAACGCTTGTCTTGTCACCTACATCCTTCGTAAGAAAAGGGTTAAAGGAGTGTCTTCAGTTCTCTAGGCACAAAACACTCGTCTATGACAAAAGGGGCTGGAAAGCAGCTCTGAATACCATCAAGTTTGAAAGAAATGTGGATGTTATTTTTATCTACTCCCTGATTGCTCCATCAGACATCCAACTGCTCCAGAATGCCGTGAAAGACCTTGAACTTGACTCTCCACCCATTTTCATCATGGCACTTCATCCTGGACACCTAGAGCGATTTTACATTTCACAGCAATTGTTCGATGGCTTTGAGGGATTTATTCGGGAACCGTTTTCTGCTGAAGAAGTCAATAACATCATTGATATTGTCTTAGAGAATCGTGAAACCAACCTTCAAAAGGAGATTTCATCAGTACGCATCCTGCAATTCTTGGTCAAAGATGCGCTCACCCTTGTTGATGGAGCAGCGTTGGAGCGCTTGCAGGAGAAGGCAAAGGGGCGAGGTTTTAATCAAAAAAAAATGCGGCTATTAAAAGAAAAATTAGATATTTTCAATCTTGAGGCGACGAATGAACAGGTCTTGAGAATTCTCGATTTAGAAATTGAAATCCAGTCTGAGCATCTTGATGTCTCACTTTTTGAACGGAGAGAAGAGAAGGTACGATTCGCCGAGCATCCAGGTAAAGTCATCACACGGATTATTGAATCGCGAAATCTCACTCAAGCGAGACTATGCGAAATGTTGTCCTCTGATGAGGAGCAGATAAAACGAGTTCTAGAACAACAGGAGGGCTTAACGCCTTAACTTGCTACACAACTCTCGCGTGTGCTTGGGAAACACGAGAAGTATTGGATGGGACTTCAAAACTCGTATGAGCGTTACCAGGAGCATATAAACTCCTAGTGATACGTCACTCCGTATTTTGCCTCCAGCTCTTCCAACTCTTCGGCGAATCCGCCATTGAGAATTGGCCAACGACACCATGTTCGCGGATCTAAATTCATGTGGTCGACGTGAAAGCAAGGCGCAAGCCGCTCCCGCTTCCACTGATTACGAGCAAACAAGATAAAGAACTTCCTGAGCCATTGCATGAGTTCAGCAGAGGAATACTCCTTTCCAAACGTTGCGAGAAGCTCCGGGTAAATCTCCACAGGAGATTGCGCTCTCCTCATAAAATGCTCTTCGATGAAAGCGCAAACTTCGTAAGGTCCAAGTTCTCCCTCATCTGATTGATGCGCTTCCAATGGCAGTAGCTCTGCACTTGGGGTGAGAGTATTCACCTTATGCAAACCCTCAACTGGTGCATCCCCTGAAGGACCGACCTTTTCCATCCATACAAGCCATCGACGCAAAAATGCTTTGTCGACCCCACCAATTGGATTGAGCCCACCAGCAGTGTCACCATCCATGGTACAATATCCGAGAGCGGATTCGCTCCGGTTACTCGTGGTTAACAGCAGCTTTCCTTCGGCATTCGCAAGCGCCCACGGAAGAGGATTGCGAAGGCGTGCCTGAAGATTCTGGAGCACGAGACCATCTTTTTCATAGGTCAACCCCTCTCCTCCCAAACACCTTTCGATCTCTTGTTGGTAGCTCGCCACCCATTCATCGATCTCAACTTCGTGATGCAGGCTTCCAACGCTCTTGGCCACGGCTTGCGCTGCCTCTTTCGTCTCTAGGGAATTATTCTTCGTCTGCTGCCACACCGTAGTGAGAAATTTGGTTCGCAGCTCTTCTTCAGAGGCTGGCACTTCTGAATCATTGAGATATCCAAGTCGTTCTCTCATCCCCTCAACCCCAAGCGCTCTGAAAGCCCGACCCACAGCAAGTCCCGCAAGCAATGAGACGGAGCTCGAATCACACCCACCACTGAGCGAGACAACAAACCCCCTTAAACGGCTCTTCCGCATATAATCAAAGAGGGCCAAAGACACTGCTCGCACAAACTCCTCAAAATTTGGAGAATCTGAATACTCCCAACCCTCCTCACCAACCGACTGGTACTGAAGTGTTCCTTCTTTTTTGATTTCTCTCACTGCAAACGAGCTTTCCACGCACGTTACCCCTTCAATATCTTGACCAGGCTTTGGATCCGCCCAATGCTTCTTTGCGACAAGCGTTCGTGAATAGTCAATATCAATGTCAGCTGTTGTAATGAGGTGATCTCCGTACGTGAAGCGCTCCCCACGGGCAATCATCTCTCCATCAAGCGCAATCAGGTTCCCCCCATCATAAATCTGCCGACCCGACTCACATCCAAGTAAATTTGCATAGACATACGCGCAAGAAAAAGCTCGGGAGCCCTCAAGCACAAACAGATCTCGAATCTTTTTCTTCCCGAATGCGAAGTGACTTGCACTTGGATTACACTCAATATCAACCTCAGATGCAGCATGTTTCCGAGCTGGGCGCTCGGTCGTCCACGCCTCTTCACATATCTCGTAACCAACTCGCACTCCTTGAATATCAAAGATCAGGTCTCCGATCGGATACACCGCTCCGAATAAACGGACCTGATCCGTGATTCCCTCTGGCCACGCCTTAAACCATCGAGGTTCATAGTGAATCCCATCTCCAGCAAGAGACTTCTTCGGAATAACACCGAGAATCTCGCCATCCGCGCAAACAACAGTACAGTTATAAAGGGCTCGATGCAGAAAGATTGGCAAACCTAGATTTACAACCAGACCTTTCGTGTGTGGCAGTATCTCCTTAAGAGCTTTTTGAGCTAAATGCGAGGTTACTGGATGAGAGAAGCTGTCTTCACAGCCATATCCAGAAATGCACAGTTCAGGTAGGCACGCGACTGACACCTCCCGCCTGTTCAGTTCATCGAGAGCCTCTTTTATCCTCGCGGCATTTCCGCTCCAGTCCCCAGCAGTTTGATTAAGACTGACGGCTGCAACTCTGATAACTTTCATTCTCTTTCCTCTCTATGGACACTGCTAATGATATGCCCTTGAAACAACTGTCTCATTCAGAGATTTCACTCTCCAACTCAAACGCCTCTGAGGCCAATAGGAGCGGAATTCCACCCCTGATCGGATAAACTCTTTTTCCTGCATTACAGAGAAGTGCGCCTTCTAATTCGCTGACCGCTTGCTTTCCATCTACGGCAATCAGGTCACCTGCTCTCACCAATTCATTAAGTTTGGCGAGCACCTTTTCATTTGCCAACGTGAGCTTCTCTTGCGTTACAGGGCACTGTAAAAACTCCAAGACTTCGGGCTGCATCCTCACACCTCCTCTCACTACTTAATCTGTCTGGCTCATCTCTTCATAGCTTACGTTGGCATTCTGACGAATAGCAACTCGCCGTTAGGATAAATTATATATGTCAGATTACCAAGAAGCACTGTATACTATGATATATCGCGAACTTAAGATTTGCGTGGCTACTCTACAAAAAAAACGTAGAGCCAACTTCGATTCAAGAAGAAGACAAAATGTGTCGATTAGCCCCTCTGATGGATAGCGCTGGCAATACAAAGAGCCCCCTGGTCTCACCACAAGGGCATTATCGTTCTTGGAAGAGCAAACACGAGTACCATTTCTCTTTCATCCATCGGAAACTCGCTCCTTCTTCCGCCTTCTATAATGCTACACACGCTACACTGATACTCCTTTTAGCTTTGGCGCTGACCCTTCTCCCTTCCGTTACCCTGGCTGGACCAAAGACAACTATTCGAGTCCCCAAGCCGAACGGGAAAAACCTAAGAGCGCAATGTGAATATGGATCGAACAAAAGGTGGCGTCTTCGACAGTTCAAGGGAAAGTCCGGCCGAAACGTTACCCCTAAGCTGAGAAGAAAGGCCGAACGGAGCTGTGAGAGCCTTGTCCCGGCAAGAAGCGTAAAAAATCTTGAAAACACCCCCTCGCTGAACAAGGTCGTATTCTCTCTAAAGAAGTCGAGAGCTCAGGGTCTTTGGTCAAGAGCGGTATCTGGCACTCCTCCCTTTTTGAAAGACATCCCAACACAAGACATTTCCTCCCTTTTCTGGCGTGATGGTGTTATTGATCGGATTATCTCCGATGAGGCCACCTTGGACGATTGCAATGAGTTCTATGGGGGTGTGGCTGACGGTACTTCTGCTGGCGTAGCTGGATGCTTTCTGACTGAAGGGGTGGGAAGAGCTCTTGAGGAGCTCCTTCACTCATCTGCTAGCCTCTGTTATCTCCGAAACGTTCCTGACTACGTCGGGTCTTCTGGCATCACCGTAATATCAGGATTAGAACGCATCCCGAATGGGAATCCCCGTAAACTTTTTCACGCACCACTCGGAGACGACACTCGAACCATAGAGGTTCGGGTAAAGGGAATGCAAAATGGTCAACCAGGAGAAAATATTTCTCAGTTAGAAGAAGATTATCAGCAGAGAATCTTTATCACTCCGACGAACAAAAGCACCCTCAAGGAGAGAAAATCGCAGTATGGATATGACATCTTCTTTTGTGGCCCGACTGGCTCCACTCCAGTTGGAAAAGAAATGGCGAATATTCGTCGCGATGGGAAGATAGAACTTCAATTTGTGCGTGATGAATTTGGGGAAGCCTTTCAATCACGTGTGACGGGATACCTCGGCACATCGCGCCGCTCTGGTGCAAAAGAAGTAGTCTTTAATCCTAGGCTCCAAAGAACTCTCGATCTGGAGTTTAAAAATACAACATTTAATGACTCATTTAAAACTTCGATGGTAATAGAACCCAATTCCGAGATTAAGATGAAAACCTATTCGACAAATGGATTTGAGCCGAATCGAAGAGCATACACCGTTGTCAAGTTTCTTGCCGATAGCACAACAGAGACTCGATTCATGGAGGGGGCATTTCGAGATGAAAAGGATGGTGCGCCGGGTGAGGGCTTTCAAGTTGCGCTGGAGTTTCGAGATGATCGATATTTAGCCGCAGCGGAAAATAAATACTTATTCAAGTTAGACGATGTTGAACTCCTGACAGATGAGTTCTATGTAGAGCCAAATCCAACATTCGACTCTTCAGAGTTCAATTGTGACATCGAAGCCGATGTCGTTGTTGAAATGGATTTTTCTTCCTCCTCGCTGGATCCATTGAAAGCGCTTTGCGAAGTTGAACGGCTAGAAAATATGAATTACTGCTCAACTGACCCCAAAGTTGCGCAAGCGCAAGTTCAGTTTAATGGCTCATGTTCTTTCCAATTCGAGTAAGATACTCTCTCTCTCTCTTTAACAACGGCACTGAATATCGCTGATGGTGATTCTGGCAACGGGAATACCCTCTTACGAGTCATCTCCTCGGCCACATCTCCCGAAAAAAATGCCTGCTTCATACAGTGAGCGCAGAGTCTCAACGGTCAAAACCTGAACGAAATCCTCTTCAATCTGAGGAGTCGGAATCTTCCCCGAATCCTCCACCAAAGAATCGTCCTCGCACCTTTTCGTGGCTTTACCAATGGACCATGCCAACAGACCTTCCGCACGTGCTTGAAAGGAGTCTGAGTGATTCCCTGAAAAGACCTGCATCTGCGCTGCAAGCTGCGTTGTTTCTGCCGTTGCTTCCATGGAGTTTCCATCCCAAGCCCACATTCCCCCGCTATGGGGGACATGCCCTGCGCGGCATAAGGTGCGAGCTGTTGCAACTTCAAGGATTGCCTTACCGATTAACTCATTCTCTTGCAACGTAATTTTCTCATCCTCTGCTCCAGTTCTGGCATCGTGCATCTCTACACTCCGAAACTCTCTCTTGAGTCTTTCAACAACAGGTAAACTATTAAGCTCTCGATGCTCGTACACTTCATCAAGAAGCTCGTCTCGATCCCTCCGAAGATAGGGCCCCTTTTTGACACGAGTAATTCCTGGCATTGAGTCATCGAAGAGTGTGCCTTGCGCCTCAGGATTAAAGTGTATGACATGTGCCTCTGGCATGATGAGCGGCTCCCCAGGATTTAACGTCCACCATGTATCAACGGTATTGAGCATATGTGGCTTGCCACTTTGTTCAATCACTTTTTCGAATGGAGAGATGACTACATAAGGACAGTCCTCCCAATTGCCAAAGACGTGAGATTGCACAACATGATTCAGACTCAGGTGAACGGTGTTTCGAATAAACTTATGATCGGTGGCACTTGCAGTAGAAGCGATACATACTGTTCCGTCTCCTTTCATTTCAGGGAGAAACCGTGTGGCGTGGACACACACCAGCTCAGATGGAGATAGTGCTTTTTGTCCTGCCTCAATCTCTGGGGTATACGTCGAGAGCTTATTCGTAACGAGTCTCCGAAAGGCGTCCACTCTGGAATCCAGCATGTTTTTCGCTTGCTGCTCTCCTAACAGAGCTTCTATTACTAACATTTCTGCATGGGACTCATCAGCGGAGAATCCTGAATTCCCAAAGAGATTACATGCAACAAGTTCTTCAAGCAGGTCATGAGATTTTTGGGAGTAGATTCCCTGCCTCACTTCTTCTCGGAGCTTTTGCGCTTCTTGGTGTTCGGGGCTCATGAAACATGCAACTTCTAGCACTCCAGAGAGTGTTTTGCTCGCACTGATTCGAACGGCCGTTGACTGACCTCCGACTCCTCTTACATCTCTATGGCGGGCAATGCTCTGAGGCTCATTTGGGGACAGCAGCCAGTTGGACGCAGAGCCCACCAGAACATTCTGCATCCCTTTCCCCCCTTCAAGAGTGACTGATTCTTCCCGACCTCGGAAGAAGACTTCACTCCCGTCAGATAGGTGGTAGACCCGTCTGTTAAAACCACTTGTGTCTCGCTCAAATTGAGAATGTGCGACTGAAAGAGTCGGTATTGAGTACGATTGTTGATTCGGTACAGGTTCAAGTGCCATTTCTAGCCGCGCCTCCTTACACTCCCCCTGTATCTGTATTTTATGCCTGATTGAAGCGCTGGAGTGACGTAATCCTCGAGAGAATTTCAAATCATGATTCGAGTTGGCATGAAGGAGGGCGGGCTTACCCACAATTGAATAAGGGACTTACGCAGCTTTTTTCTTGGAGCCGTTCTGAGACCGTAAGGGGAATTCTCGCTTTGAGACCGGCGAACAGAGGGGCTCTTCTCGTAGTCCCACCAAGGTTTCCATATAGAGAAGGAGGTCTTGCCGACTATTTCGTCTTAAATGGCGAAATCCTCCCGGAAGAGCCCGAAGCACCGCTGGATCTGAAAGATACTCGAGATGCTGCACATCCTCGGCTGAGAAACCAACATGACGAAGCTCTTCAAAAATCTGCTCGACTGGTTTGCCACTCACTCCGCAATAGTCTCTAGAGTGCTCTGACCATTCATCGAGCTCTTGTCCAAAATTCCTATAAATCTCTCCGGCCGAAATACCAACGAGTGCTTGCACTAAGTGGCCGCAGTTACACCGACCAACATGGCCCCACTCATACGGCGCACCGGCTCGAAGCTGATGAATCGCGACTTGAAGTGCATTTATCAGTTTTCTGTTCTTCATACGTTAAGGATACGAGATAATCCCATAGTCGCGCAAACAAATGTCTCAAATATTCTTTGCTGACGTACAGTAAAAAAAGTCAGTACATGTCTGGTGCAACATCCAGGATAGCGGGAGCAGCACATATTCGGGACAGCGAAGAAGCTCTGCATAATGAAGCACATAGGGTGTTGAGTTTCCACCCTTCTGGCTCCATTTCATATTAGCTGATTCCTACTCCTACAAACACCAAGCTCAGAGGAGGAATTCTTACTCGATACTAAAGGAAAAATGAGCACCGTAGCTTGAGACAGACAGCAAAGCGACTGAAACTGACCAGAGCACGAATCAATCCTAACAGTTGCAAAAGCCTAATAGGTGTAAAGGGGTGATATGAAACGGGCGCAAAGCAATCTGAAACGGGAGAAACTCTGAAACGGGAGAAACTCTGAAACGGGAGAAACTCTGAAACGGGAGAAACAGGGAGAATCATGTGGAGCGGGTGAAGGGATTCGAACCCTCGACCTCCTCCTTGGCAAGGAGGCGCTCTAGCCAACTGAGCTACACCCGCAGAGGTCAGACGCAAGATTAGCGAGGAGTTGGTAAAAAAGTCAACTCACGAGACTGAAGAAGAGATGATCGCCGTTTGGCGGGTAAATCCTCAAGCCCCTTTTCCTTCCCTTCTGCTTTCAGTAGAGTACCGTCATAGTGGCCATGAAAGGTCGCCGAGAGGAGGAGCCATGTCAGATAGCCTTGATGAACGCCGAAAAGCACTAGAAAATGATTACTTCCAGAAAAAAAACCAAGAAGCATTAGAGCGAATCGCTCACCGACAAGAGGATCAAGAGAAGCGAAAAAGCCCCATCACAGGCGAACCACTAGAACAAATCACCATAATGGGTGTCATCGTAGACCAATGCCCAAGTTCAAAAGGCATTTGGCTGGATGCGGGCGAGCTTGAACAGATTCTTTCAGCGGTAAAAGAACAAGAATCGGAATCAGGAAAGAATCTGATTGCAGATTTTTTTGCTACACTCTCTGGCAAATAGCTTAGAGCTGCAACTCCGAGCCCAGACAGATTCAGACGTGAGAGGATACCTATATGCCCCTTCACTGGTTTGAGAAAGTGGTCAGAGGCACCTCTCGAAACCTCTATAAAGCAGGCGAACAACTTGGACTGTTCCCGTCGCCGTCTCCAGTGAGGGCTACCCCCTCACGGAAAAAACATACCGTCTTACCTTCTTCTGAAGCCCCGTCTGTCGACACCCAGCAAAGGCACAAAAAACACGCTCGGACATCAAGAAGGATAAAAAGTGATCCTCAGTTAGCTCGCATTTGGGAGTCGCTCATTAGCGAATATTTCCCAGAGGAAACTCAACTCAGAGAATACCGCGTTGTCTGGAGCAAACGGCGGCAGCTCAGGACCCTCGCATCGTGCAATATTGATTCTCTTCGAGTTCGCGTAGCTCAAGAGCTGAATCACCCCAAACACCTCCATTGGCTCTCTCCCCTGCTCTATCATGAGATGTGTCATGCTGTACTGGGCGACTCTATTAGACAAAAGGGGGAAAGAACCAGATGGCACGGACCCGAGTTTCGAGCTCTGGAAAAGCGCCATCCCCAGATATCAAGCTTCGATCAATGGATACACTCTGGAGGATGGAGCTCTGCCGTTAGAAGCCACCGCGCTCGTGAAGCACATGCGAAAAGAAAAGCTCAATAATGACGATGTACAGTGAATGAAACGGCGAGACTTTTTAAAACTTGGACTCTTTAGTGGTGCCACTGGACTAGGCCTCCTCTCGGTTGCGAACTCCCCATCAAAAGCGACACCATACATCTCATCCTCCTCTGGATTTACCACAGGGATTCTGGAAATTACTGAGGTATCAATCCCGCTCCCAGAACACCTTGAACGATTTGATAATCTACAACTCGCATTTATAACCGATATTCATCACGGTGCCGCGATGGATCCAAAATGGTTAACAACAATAAAAGAGGTCGTGAATGCTCGTAAGGTTGATATCATTCTTCTTGGTGGAGACTATATTTGGGCACCGGACTCAGCTCTCATTCAAGCAATCACACCAAGACGAAACTCTCTCTTTCGAGAACTCAAAGGGGAAGAGCTTGTCGCTTCTATCTACACCGATCTGTTTCAAACGCTCGCTGAGTTCCAATCACGTTATGGAATCTTTGGAGTACGAGGCAATCATGATTGCTGGCACTCTCCGCAACAAGCAAGCCTACTCTTTCATAAATACACAGGCGAGCTCCTTGTTAATCAAAGAAGCGATATTATGCTCGACGGCATGGGCACAATCGAACTTGCTGGTGCTGATGACTACTGGATAGGAATGCCTCAGCCGCCAAAGTTCTCTGATAACAAAAATAGTTTAAAGATTTTTCTGACCCATAATCCTGATCATTTAGTAGAAGAGTGTGAGGGGACAATTCCAAAAGATGCACTTGTCCTGTGTGGACATACGCACGGTGGGCAAGTATCACTTCCCACGCTTGGGGTGCTCACTTACAACATTCGGTCAAAAGAGTACGGCTATGGGCTAAACATCGTCGATAATTTCACCGTATTCACCTCAAGAGGAATTGGCGTCGTTGAGCTCCCTTTCCGATACAACTGCCCACAGGAGGTGGTCTTTATAAAATTTGTAGCAAACGGCTCAAAACACGTGGTGAGGGCATTAGAAATCTAGTTTCTCTAGCCATTTCAGGTGTTTACGGGAAACTTCCGTATTCCCCTGCTCTATTCTCCCTCAGAGCCACCTCGTGAAGCCGCTCTAAAACGCTCCCAGACTTGCATTGTTTCTCACAGAAGCATACTCTCCTACGACGAACGAAGAGGATAAATAAGAGTTTATTCAGCTGTTTGCTGGATTTGCCTCTTCCTTTTTGAGACCGGCTGTAATGAGAGTCGTTTATAAAAAGAGCCATGATTCGTTCTGGCAATTGTATGAACGGGCTTAAAAAGCGGTGAAGGTCGCACCTTGTTTCAGAACTACTCCTACTCGCAGAAATGAGGCAGGAAGTGAGAACGGTTCGCTCATGTATAGTGGGAACATTGTAATGAGAGAGGTGCCAAAAGAGTATCAGTTGCTTAGTGTCAGTTGCTGAGTATCAGTGGCTTGCGTGGCCCAAAGCGCTTACCTCTGCGAAATCAACGGTGTTGTCAGCAGGATGGAAAACGAAATTGGAAAACGATAGTAAAGAAAAAGAGTTGTTAAACGGTATGTCGAAGGAAAAATACATGAGTGTAAAGCCTCAGTCATCAGAACGAGCAAAGCTCGCTGCAATGGAAGTAGTGGTCGATCACGGCGTAGAGAAAGCGATTAAAGTGCTCAAGAGAAAACTGATCAAAGAAGGCTTATTCAAGGAGCTCAAAGCCCGTCGTTATTATTCTAAGCCAAGCGAAGAGAAAAAAAGAAAATTGAAAGAATCGCTTAAGAAGATTCGTAAAGAAGAGTCGCGAAGACAAAAGTCTCAGATGATGTTCTAAGAACGCATCATTAAGGTAAAGAAAAAGCTCCTATTACGGGGCTTTTTTTGTACCTACAGCAATCAAGACTATACGCTCTCTTGTCACAGGCTGTTAAAAACCATTTAATAGTGGAGCATCGAAACGTATAGCGAATAGGTACCATAGGTGAGAATCCTTTCTAGATATATCCTGCGAGAGCTCTTCACATACTTCTCCATTACGCTATTTATTTTCACTGGCGTACTGTTCACTATTCGTGTCCTCAAGCTCACTTCTCTTATCGTAAATAAAGGGGTGTTACTCTCTCAGGTCGGCATGGTCTTCCTGGCCGTAGTCCCTGCCTTTTTAGAAATCGCGGTGCCGCTTGCAGCCCTACTTGCTCCCATCCTTACCTTTGCCCGTCTCTCTGGTGACTCTGAAGTGATCGTTATCCGAGCGAGCGGAATTAGCCTCTTTCAACTCTTACGCTCGGTAATGATATTCGGTGCATGCGTAACTCTGCTCGCACTGTTTATCAGTCATTCGTTTAAGCCATGGGGTTTTAAAACTCTCTCCAATACGCTCTTTGAGATAGCCCGAACAAAGAGCACTGCTGGCCTTGAACCTGGTGTCTTTAACGATTTGGGGGAGATTATTCTTTATGCAGAAGAGATCGAGCCAAAAACGGGTGAGATGAAAAACGTTTTAATTGATGAACTGACTGCCACAGGCTCTACTCGCGTCATTCTTGCAAAAGAAGGGACCATCCAACCAGACAGAGAGAACAGAGCTATTAACTTTAATCTGCGAGACGGAGAGATACACGAAGAATCAGACGGCAGATATATCCTCACTCGATATGTATCGAATCAGATAGTGCTTGATGCAAACAAGCTTGACGGCTCGGGTGGAGTGCCACAAGAAAGACGGGTTCGGGAACTTTACTGGGGCGAACTCCAGCAAGAGTATCAGGTCTTAAAGCAACAACTAGACTCGCAACAGCAAGAGCAGCGAGTAGAACCTGACACCACCACAGCGGAAGTCCAGCCGCCTGTGGCAACAAGAGAGGAGTTAACAGATCGAATCAGGAAGGTATTGTTCGAGATATATGCTCGTTTTAGTTTGCCCTTTGCGACCCTTTTACTCGCCCTCATCGGAATGCCACTTGGTATTCAATCTCCAAGAAGTCAGCGAACCTGGGGAGTAGGACTTTCGGCTCTGATCGGCTTTATCGCCTTTCTTACCTACTTTGCTCTCTATTCAATTACTCGATCTATCGCTGAAAATGGAGCGGTCCCCCTCCTGATTGGGGCATGGGCTCCAACGATTATCACAGGAATACTTGCAGCGATTTTTCTAAAACAAATGTCAACTGAGCGGTGGCAAACTATCTCTGATGGACTTTCAGCTATCCTCCAGGGTCTCAAGGGCGTGCTTACTCTCAAGCGCTACAAACTTGAGCAGTAACCACCCCCTCCTCGCTTAGTCATATAAATCGAAAAAGCGTACAAGAGGCACCTTCGAAAAACAGAGACCTTGCAAAGAGCCGATTATGAAAGAGAAAGAAAATCTCGAATCTATCGTGAATCTCTCTATGCTCTTTCCGGCTAGAAATTCCTTCCCTGCCCTCATTTCGGAGGTAACCCCCTGTACTGAACACACCTTAATGGAATCAGTAGACCGTGCGTATGACGATGGTCACGACAATGAATACGGAAAAGAATTCTGATCATCTCATTCACCACACGGTCTTTGATAGCTTTCTCTCTGTAATTGAGAACCACAAAACAAACAAAGACTCCTGAGAGTATGACTTTAGAAGACAGCGCCAAGGCTCACGATGATGCGTCACCCGCAGAAATATGGCCACTCCTGCTTGGTGCGATAGTCCCGCCGCTTGGGATGTTTCTGGAGGTTGGATTGCGCAGAGCCTTCTGGATTAATCTCCTGCTTACCTGCTTCGGATTTATCCCCGGGGCTATTCATGCGATCTGGTTTTTAAGCTCGCAACCCCAGCGGAAAGGCCACAACACCCCAACCTCGACACCAGAGTAAGGAGCATCAATGTCGGTATCTTCTTTCCTTCGTTCACTTATCAGTGCTTTGAATACTCAAAGAACTCATTTCCCCATCGAGGCGCGTATTACTACCCGCCGTGAGTCATTCCTATTATTCGGCTCAGCGCTCGCCGTTATCATGGGATTGGCTATTATTCTTACCATCCTCCTCGGTTGAACTCATTCTTTTATAATCAACCACTGAACCATAAGAGCGCCTAATATCAGGCTCCGCATGCTCCAACAAATAGTGCGAATCCAATTCGAGCATACGAGAGAGTCAATGAGATATGGATCTGCAGTTTGAGAGAGTTCTTCATGAAGAGGCACCTGGATGAGAAAGGTAGAACCCCATACGATAGCGAGCAAGAACATCGAACCCCTGAAAAGCATAAGATCTCTTCCGCTCAACAGAGGTCTACTCCGAAGGGCAAGATAGCAGCCTGTCAAAAACTCCGTCATCATGAAGGGAATAACAACAGATGAAGTACGGAGCTGATGCTCTATCTCGTATGTAAGAAACGCCTCAGCAGGAATATCACTAAACATTGGATAGTGAACAACCTGAACAAACCAGATAAGTCCAGTCATGGCAGCGGTTGCTACAAAATGCACAAGGAAAAGAGTTGGATGCTGCTTCATGACTACCTCTAGAGCTCAAATAATAGTGACACATGCACGGTAACGCACGCATGAAGGTGGCGGAAGAGATGCTTTTTAGAGGGAGCTGCGCAAAGAATAGCACAAAAAAAAGCGGCTCGTTTCATTCAACGAGCCGCTTCCTCCAATCGCAGTGTGATAAGCCCATCGCCCTGGGCAAACCACAGAAAAATCTGATTTGTCTCTTAACGCTTCGAGAACTGAGGCCGCTTTCTTGCCTTATGACGACCGTACTTCTTCCTCTCAACTGCTCGCGAATCACGGGTCAAGAATCCCTTCTCCTTCAATGGAGTGTGAAATTCCTCTGTGTTCGACTCGTCGAGCGCTCTGGACAAAGCGTGCCTAACAGCACCCGCCTGACCAGATGTTCCACCGCCCTGCACGGTGACGAGGACGTCAAAATTTTCTCGGTTCTCAAGAAGTTCGAACGGCTGGTTCACAACCATCTGCAATGTCTTTCGCGCAAAATACTGGTCCATCGGTTTTGAGTTGACCGTAATTTGTCCCTTCCCCTCTCGGAGGTAGACTCTTGCAACTGCGCTCTTTCTTCTTCCAATAGTGTGGATGCCTCTCTTTGAATTCGTACCAACCATCTCTCTACAGTCCTTTATCTACTTTCCTTATCTCTCGTTGTAACTTCATTCAACTCGCTTCACCTTGTACTGAGCCAATAGACCATCTATCGCTCTTGTTCGGATGAAGCCCGTTTCCTAAACCTCTTCTCGCTCAGCTCCAAACGCCTTCAGTGCAAGACAACTTGCTGCGGCTGTTGCGCCGAATGTGGGTGCTCAGCACCTGGATACACCTTGAGCTTCTTAATAATCTGATGCCCGAGCGCTCCTCGCTTCACCATTCGCTTCACAGCGAGCCGAATCATTCGCTCAGGGTGCTTTTCAAGCATTTCTGCGGCGGACACCGATTTGATTCCACCGATATATCCAGAGTGTGAATGATACTGCTTGTCTTGAAGTTTCTTCCCTTTCAAAACTACCTTAGAGGCATTAATCACGACAACAAAATCTCCACAGTCTACGTGGGGAGTAAACGTCGGCTTATGCTTTCCGCGAATGAGATGCGCTACTTGAGTCGCTAAGCGCCCCAATGGAACACCAGTTGCATCTATCACGTGCCATTTTCTGTCTGTTACCGCTGCTTCTTTTGAAAGCTGAAATGTTGATTCCATTTTTTATTTCCTCTTTGCTCTCTCTCTCCGCGTACTCTCTCAACAAATACCTTTGGCTCAGCTAATCCTGCCTTCTGGCTCAGCTAATTCACTTCATCAAAAAGCGCACACGCAATTCTTTAGCACAGGTTCACCCCGTATCTGGCGCACTCGATTACGCTTTCTTCACGTCCCCTCTTCACAGCCAAAAGTTTCACAGCCAAAAGTTTCACAGCCAAACCTTCTTGGCAGAAGTTCTTCCAGGACACAAAGAGCAGTTCTACGACACAAAGAGCCAAAACTGTTTACGCGAGCTAGGCCCAAAAGATTACCATTTTTGGGATACTTATCAACTCTTCGGCCAAGATTCGTGGAGAAAGCGGGATGAAGTCTCTGAAACTGAGGCTCGCTCTCTCCATCTCAAGAGACAAGCTCGAGTCATGCCTAGCTAACTACCTGTATTAACTTGGTTTTATTAGGCTACCCTCAGTTATTCGAACTTACACCTGATCCAGCCGGTAGAATTCCCCACTTGCCTCAATCGCTTTCTCACTATCCCTCGAAATCGCTCTCTTTACGTTTTCAAGGATTTCACCGCCTATAAGTTCGATCTCTTCCAAAAGCCGCATACGCTTCTCTGAAGCCGACTTCAGCACTTCGTCATATTTCGTTTCGGGAGAATAAGAAAAAGAGGAGTCGCTCGATGAAGAGCGAAAGATGATTTTTACTACCATAACAACCAACAACAGACTACAAACTACAACTGAGATGAAAAATATGAGGCAAAAAACAACCTCCATTCTCCAGCTATTTAAAGAGATCGACACTTTTCAGTAATGCCTTAAGCGCTTTCTGGGCAACCCATTTCCTTCCACTCGGAGGCTCTCTGTTCCCTGACACTTAGGTGAGAATTTACTTCAAGAGGGTTGAGCACTCCTACGAGAATCTCGTATTCAAAATCATCAGGGGAAAGGACTTCAAAAAAGCACCGACGAAAAACTCCAGCGGATGCCTACCGAGCTCCGTGCCCACTTAAGACGGCGGGTATCGTCTTTAAGAGAAGAGCGAAGTCCAGAGCAAGGGACCAGTTATCAATATAAGCGAGATCCATTTTTACCCAATCTTCAAAATCTGTGATTGTATTTCTACCATTCACCTGCCAGGTACACGTCAATCCAGGTCGCATTGAAAGTCTCCGACGATCTCGCCTTTCATACAGATTTACTTCTCCTGGCACCGGAGGTCGGGGACCTACCAGGCTCATGTCGCCTTTCAGGACATTGAAAAGCTGTGGCAACTCATCAAGGCTATACCGACGGAGCAACTGACCGAATTTTGTGATACGTGGATCAGCTGCTATTTTAAACACTGGCCCCTCCATCTCGTTCTGATGTTGTAGCCCAGCTAATTGAGACTCTGCATCTTCAACCATAGAACGAAATTTATAGAGGTTAAAAAATCTTCCGCTTCGCCCAACACGACGTTGTATGAAGAATATTGGACCTCGTGATGAAAAACGAACTGCTAGCGCGATCACGAGAAAGATTGGAGCAAGCAGCACCATGAGTATAAGTGAGATACAGACATCGAGACCGCGCTTTAATGAAAGCTCCCAGCGATCACCAGGCGGAGTCTCAAAATGTATAAGTGGCATACTTCCAAAATAGCTCAGGCGTGACTTCGCAATGCCTACACTAAAAAGATCAGCGGCAATGGTCGTTCTAATTCCTTGTTCAGCACAAATATCGATTAAATCTCTTACCTCATTCATGACCCGCAACAGATCAGTAAATATTACTTCGTCAATTGCGTAATCCTTAAGCGCTTTTTTTACTGCATCACTCCCCTGGAGGATTCTTCCCACCGTAGTCTTATAACCACTCGCAGTGAGGGCATCCTTAAAAAATTGAGCTCTGGCAGTGCTCCTCGCGATGTCATCCTCTAAATCCGCAAATCCACGGATTCTTACACCAAGCTCCGGACGATTTGATATTTCATGAGCAAGTTGAATCGCCTGTTCGCCTAATCCAGCAATAATGACACTTCGAAAATTCATTCCTCGCTTGCGCCAGTATCGTAAAATCTCAAGCACGACGGCCCGCTGCGCAGCAAGGCTCATCCCAACTAACGTACAGAAAAGCAGGATAAAACTTCTACTCAGATCGAGTTTCAAAAGAAACAAGGTAGCTGCTAATCCAAAAAATACGAGAATGGAACTTACGAGAGATATGCCAAACAGCTCCAGCGAAGTACGAAATCGCATACTGGTATATGCACCAAGTATCTGAAGGAGAAATCCATACAACATCAGTGCTAGCACGAGGATGAAAGCATAGTCTTTCATCGGTGCTAAATGCTCACCTTCAAAAGGGATTCCAAATCCAAAGAGAGAGTTCCAGAAAAGAAGCGATTCTCGCCCATGATAAGCGATAAAAAATGAAGCGATGATGATTAGAAAGTCGCCTACACGCTCAATTCGAGAAATAGTGCGCCAGTTCTCTTTTAACATGCAGCTTACCTCAGTACTTTATCGTCGGATGAAGGATAGAGTTTTTGCCCGAATTGTTCAAATGCTTCTCGTATCTCCACGGAGATGTTGGATTCGTCCAAAGGGCTCGGCTTCGCTCAAGCTACCGCCTTCTTCAATCATAACTCTGTCCGGCCTCATACCCCCTACTCACTCAGGGCGGTTCTCCCGACAAGCATCGGGAAAAGACGTATCTCCCAGGGCAGAATTTTGTGCATATCTCAACTTGTCTAACAGCTCTTGAGCGAGAAAGGAGTGCGGATCTCCAATCACTAACTGCCAATCACCTTGCGAATCATTCTCACGAGAGTACAGAGAATTATACTGTATGGGAATCGCGGGAGTGCACGCACTATGAACCGTTGGAACTGCTCTAAACTCTCTCAACTGATAGTCAGTTCCATCCTGCTGCAGAATGGTATGCCTCTTCTGAGTGGCTCCGTAGGGAACAAAAAAACTGGGGAGATTCTTACT
Organism: bacterium; assembly: GCA_009926305.1. Lineage (NCBI taxonomy): Bacteria > bacterium. The sequence goes on along the minus strand of RFPC01000004.1, from coordinate 25,960 downwards.
CACGTCTTGAAGTTCAAACATCCAACTGGATGGATTGTTCGTAATCGATTCTTCAACAACCGAAACTGCATCACGCTGATCTGGTGTGAGGCGTTCCCGCTCACTTCCTACTGGATCGATAAGCTCTCTTCCAAGCTGTTTCAGTCTTTCAAACATGTCCCCTCTAATTGATGCAGTGTCTCAATCTTTGTTCTCTCGCCGGTGGCCGTTGTCTCCCCCATTCTGGGAATACAGTACACTTTTAAAAAGATTAAACAAAAATAATTGGGATTCACCAATTCCTCCTTTACGTCACAGATTTCAATCGAAAGTGGGAACGTACCTACCTGAAAATACTCGGTTAAATTTCCGCAGCCCCTTCAACTCACACATCATCTTAATGAAAGCAGGAAATAATAACTGCCAGAGGTTCTCGTCACTTTTAAGAAGGTTTTCTATGCGCCAGCCCCTTTCAGAACAGGGTCCTATCAGCCTCTATTTTCTTGATGGAAATATTTCAGCTGCATTTAGCGAGCTTCTTCATTCGCTTGGATTTCAAACTGAGACGCTTCACTCACTACAAGAACTCTTATCCGCAGAGCGAGTGGTGACCGAGCCCCTGTTCTACGATTCGCTCTCCACTCCCCAAAAAGAGCGGTGTCTTCTCGTTGGAAACTGCTCTACACCTGAAGCGTTTCGCTGTCCTGTCATACGGCAACCACTTACACCTGCTAAAGTACATACCGCTCTCCAAGATTTTCTCGGCGTGAATATCGATCAGTAAATCACTGCATCAATCATGATTAATGATTCTTGTCTAACTGCGGATTCAGTTATAGGGTTTCCAGAGATCCAGACTGATTATCCTAAGGCGCTATGAGAGTCCTACTACAAAGAGTATTGCAAGCAAAAGTAGAGATCCTTCCTGCATCTCATGAAGGAGAAGAGTCAAAAGCTCTTTCATCAAGAAAATATACGAGCGGCTCGATAGGACAAGGTCTTCTTCTGTTTGTCGGTTTCTCTAAAGAAGATTCCGATGCCAAGATAATACCGATGCGAGACAAGCTTCTCGGACTGCGGGTCTTCCCGAATGAAGAAGGCAAGTTTGATCGGTCAGTGCTTGATATTCGTGGGGGAGAAATCCTTATCGTTTCACAATTCACTCTCTTTGGAGATTGCCGAAAAGGACGAAGACCAGATTTCTTTAGAGCAATGGAGCCTGAAAGAGCTGAAAAACTCTACCATACCTTCGTAGAGGCCTTTCAACACTCAGGCATTCCAACGCAAACAGGGGAATTCGGGGCAGATATGGAAGTTTCACTGGTGAATGATGGTCCCGTTACCCTCATGCTTGAGAATTAAGTGATTTCCTCGCTGTAGACTTTTTCAAGCGAAACGCTATGAACAGGAGATCCCAAAAACTTGCAATCCTCCGCAGATGAACTTCACTACTACTTGCAGCATATAAAGAGAAATCTGAATGATGAAATCGAGTATATCTTGAAAAGAAGAAAGCTCAGGCATCGGATTATTCACAGCGCAAGAAGGAGCTGCTTCAGCAAACGAAAGTGGTGTCATGAAGATAACCAACGTAGCAACAACACCCAAGAGAGCAAGCTGCGTTTTGTTTTTTCTCTGGTGCTCCATACAAACTCTTCCAGTGTACTCACTGCGGAGTAACATGCATACTCCACCGGTCTTATCTTTGATATGACACTTTTTACGTAACATGTGCTGTTATTTCCATGAATTTGACGAGGAGATGAGAACATGCTCTCTTAACTCACTTTTTAGAGGATTATGAGGTCGTTATCCCGCCATTCAAGCTCCCTTGGCATCCTGTGCATGTTGGGTGCAGGCCTTGGCTTTGCCATGATGGTCGCATTTGTAAAGGCCGCTGCTACAAGCGTTCCTGTCCCACAAATTGTATGTATCCGCTCTGCAGTAACCGCGCTCACCGTGTCTCTATTGATGCTCTTCCAAGGAATCCCTTTCCGGGGCCAGAACACTCCACTGCTCTTCCTGCGCGCCCTCCTTGGAAGTATTGCGATGGGGCTTTCTTTCTATTCGACTTCTGTTATTCCCCTTGTTGATATGTCTGTTATTATAAAAACCTCTGTACTGTTCACCGCTATTTTTGCAGCTCTCTGGCTACAAGAGCGCCCTACAAGAAACTTACTGCTCTATAGTCTCCTTGGCTTTATTGGCATCGCACTGATTATCAAACCAACTGGCAACGTGCTTGCACTGGGAGGACTTGCGGCACTGGGTGCAGCTGTCGTAATTGGATTAATAGGAGTCGTGATACGAAAACTACAACAGACAGAGCATTCTTACATGATCGTGTTTGTTTATACTGCGACAGCAACCGTTGGATATGGATTATTCTTTGGCTCTTCATTCACGAAACTCGATCATGCAGAGCTCTTTTATGTCCTTGGAGCAGGAGTTGTGGGAACAATCGCTCAGCTCCTGTTTACCCTTGCATATAAATACGGCGCTGCCAGTGAAGTCTCTCCTTTCCTCTATTCAGAAACTCTCTTTGCCGCTCTCTTTGGAGCTCTCTATTTTCAGGAGTTTCCCGACCTGCTCACCGTTCTTGGGGCGATGCTCACAATCATCTCAGGGATTACCATTGCTCGAGGCTCGCGAGAAAAGAAAGCGCTAGAGAGCGCGTGAGTATTCCCTTTCGCTTTAAGACGAATCCTCGTACAACTGTAGAAAATGAACTTTTCTCAAAAAAAGGGAAGTAATGACAGAAAAAACTGCCTTTGCGACGTTAATAAGTAATGTCACAACACCTGCTCTCACCATCTTCGCTTGTTGCGTAATTTCAGTGAGCACTCTCTTTAGCCCAGTTACGGTCCTTTCCGAGCCCCCCTTAAATACTGGGCACCTGAATACTCAGCGACACAGACACATTGAAGTAAGCGGTCAATGTCTTACAAAAGTTGAACCAGATAGAGGAAGTATTCAAGTAAGCTCTGCTTCTACAGCCAACGAGCCAAGCAAAGCATCTGAACGGACTGTGCAGGATCACCGGCGACTAAAAGAGCAGATCAAAGCGTTACGACTTAAGGACTTTTTCAGTGAGACTGAGAACTTTCACATTGGGGAGCAGTGTACTTATCACAACGGCAAAAAGGAATGTCAGGGATTTAAAGCAACAATGACAACACGTTTTGAAAGTGCTGAAATTGATCGACTTGGGGAAGTTATTGGAGTTGCTTCAAAAGAAAATGTCTATGCGGTATCAGGACTCAGACTGAGTGTCTCACCTGAACGTATGCAAAAAGAGCGTGAAAAGTGTCTGGTGACCGCGGCTAGAAATGCTCAGGAGAAAGCGAAGAAAATAGCATACGGTGCGGGCGTATCACTTGGAGAAATGATTTCGATGAGTGAACACGATGTGCCTCAGGAATATGCACCGATGTACGACAGTTTTTCTCAATCAAAGAGAGTCTTGGCTCTTGAAAGTCAGGCCGCTCCAGAGATTGAGTCGCGGCCAGTTGATGTACGAGTAGAGGTAAGAGCTCTCTATGATATCGAGTGATACCTCTATCTCGCAAAGCGAACTACCCGGCCTCCATCTACTGCTCTCAAGAAAAGACTCTCTAGTTTCCTAGGATGAAGCTTGAATCCCACTCTTCCTGCCTCATCAGAGAACACCCTACGTCTTCTACACCTCTCTCCTCCTGACTTTTTGGTAAAGCATACTTTGAATGGTATTTTAGCAATTGGTCGCTCTGCTGAATCTTCAATGCGGACGAAAAATCTCCTCTTTCGGTTCTTATTGGGTATCCTTTTTATCTTCAGTAGCTCGATCCTTGCATCTTTGATATCTCCAGTCTTTTTCTCCTGGAGTGCCAACTTCTTGAGAGTAGCCCAGTGTGCCAGTACCTGCTCGACATCTGCTCCATCAGCCATCGCTGAACTGAAGAATGTAATAAGTCCGTATTGATCCCTTAACGCTCTATGTTGGAATGCCAGTAAAGATTGGGGTGCATCGGTAGTGATCGTGACCGTGAGAGCTTGATGTTCACCCTGGAAGAGCTTCTGGAGATCAATATCTCTTCGTTCTTTTGCACCCAAGACATATTCATCTTGAATCAGAGGAAACCCATTTTCATCGGCAATGAATACCGTAACAGAAAGAGAGCGAAGAACTCTCGTATTCAGAAGAGATATCGTTCCACTCTCTCGTTCTCCTATCTCTTCATACACTCCAATGCCATTCATCAAATCCCCTAAAAGCGCAGCAAACTGCTGGATATATACGAAAGCACCAGAACTCAGGGCACTCTCTTCAGCAAATGCAATCACATCTCTCGTTTCTGTCTCGATCGTGATACTACCGCTAAATGAAAGAGGAAGTTCCTCTGTCAACGATATATCTCGCAATTGACCTGATTCGACTATTTCATATCGCTCAAGAACTCGTCTCCCATTCTCATCGTAGACCGAGATTTGTGCCTCTGCCGCCACACTGCCCACATTCACAAGACGCAAACGAGCACTACAGGTGCCGTTACAAACTGCAGGCACAGATGAGAGGTGTCCGTCTGTTAGGAGTAAGTGCTGCCGATAATACGAAGTATAGAGAGGAGCATTGCTCAAACTAGCAAAAGCAGTTCGTGAATGAATCATTCTCACTTCGCTATCTGCACTATCTCCAATAAGCATCAGCTCTGGTCGCAGAGTTTGACTGGATGATACAAACTTCAACCACCCTTGGAATGGGCCATCTCCTTGTGCTCGTTCTTCAAATACAACTGTTCTTTGTTCTGCTTGGGGATCAAAAGAAATATCCATTTCCTTGATCGTATTCCCAGAAGAGTCAAATACGGTCAACATACCACTGGCAGGCTCATTACCAGAGTTCTTCGCCACAAACAGTACTTCTGATTTCTCTCTTTGAGAGAAAGGCACAATAGCTGTTCCAGTAAACCCACGTTGCACAATCTGTGGATTAAACGGATCTCCGCCATTTCTCGTCTCGTATTGATCTGAGAGCCCATCTCCATCAGTATCTCTCATCACAATGCCACTACTATTTACCGCTTGCGAAACTGCTATCATCCAGCTCTCAGTACTCTCCAAGTCGCCGTCACTCGCGGAGAGCGTGATACAGGCATTTGATTCGGCGCGAATTGCTATCATTACGCTATCACTACTGTTTGCTACAAGTGAGGACTGGACAGAGGATGATGTCGCCGTCGGAGCCAAGAGTGCGGGAATGTAGTGATAATAGAGTACGGGGAGTTCCGCAAATGGACTGCTCCCGTCACTCTCGAAGCTTAATTCTACAATATCATCTCGTAGAAAAAGAAAGACAGCTCGAAAATACCGCGACGAATATAACATCTTTCGGGCGCCCACCTGTTCACAATCAGAAGAAGCAAGCGAGCAGTTTCGATGAAAGCTGAGGCCGTATTCTCGCTGAAGCTCATAAGCTTTCTGATTACATGATTTTGCGGAAAGAGAGTACGAGAGCGTATCACCGTCTGGATCACGCACTGAGATGCTCTGTTCAACTTCCGTCCCTGGAGCGACAAGCGCTTGATCTGGCTTTACGATCTGCGGAGAACGGTTGTTATTCATCACGAAGATATGAGCGAACGCATAAGAAGCTCCGTCAAAGAGAGTCAGTGTCACACGCATGATACGTGAGCCATTGGGAGAAATTTCTATCGAATATGCATCCTGTCCCGTTGAAGAGAGTGTCGCATTTGGATTACCGGAAGACGATGCAATATCGAGCAGTACATTTTGATCATCACAAAAGGAGGATGGCATTATCTCATAGAGCGTTCCATCACTGCTTCCGCCTCGAAGCTCACAGACTTCATTTTGAGACTCTGTCGATGGAATCGCAAAATACCAACGTGCCTCTCGCTGAGACCAGACAGCATAACCCGGACCATCATAATCAGAATTCCGTGCGATGAGGCTTTTTGTCTCCACCAATTTCGCAAGTTCTTGTGCAATATCTTTCACTGATTGAAGGGCTATACGAACTGGCTGACCATCTGGATCGCGAACAGTAAGTGGAACCGCGAGGCTTTGAGTAGCTCCCCCGAGAGTATGAATTGAGGTGAATTCTGCTGTGGGCGGAGTATTTGAAACATCCACATAAAACCGTTGTGACAAGCGATAGTTGCCCTTCTGTGCACTCAGATCGAAGGCCATGGTGCCGAAAGAATACGTGCTTGGAATATCGATGGATACAGTACTTTCAGTCAACCGAAAACTCGGGGTTACCACAGGCGATGGCAACGCGTTTACTAAGCGCCACGGATCTTCGTAGTACTCTCCTGGCAGCAGAGCAAGCAGGATCGGCTCTGGGTCGGCATAAACCAGGGCATGAAGCTCTCCAGAGCTATCAATAAACGGTTGTAAGCGAAGATAACTCACGCCTCCTCGAACCCATTTTGCGCCCGCATAGAGCAGGTCATCATACTGAGGCTCATATTGCGATAGAAACAAACCACTTGCCAGCTGAGCGGCTCGCATGGATGGGTCTGCTCCTTTTCTAAGCGAGAGCTGTGTAATTCCTTCTCCGTTATCAATCTGAACGGGTATCGATAGTCGGGCTCCAGGATACGTCTTAGAGTTCGGGAGTGAAGATACTACGGGAGGTGTCGCGGTAAGTATCACATTGAAATTCTCAGTTGCCACTCCCCCACGTGACGAACACGTTACTGTAACCGTCGCCTCTCCGGTTCGGTCTGTAGAAAACGAAACTCCGATCTCTCCAATGTTAGAAATACTAGCAGTGATAGCCCCAGTTTCTAAAGGGAACACGGGCGCGGTAAGCAGAGTAATATCATTGTACGCACCTAAAAAACTTCCGAGTGAAGTGCGTTGTTCATTTGCATGTCGAACCACTTCATCATTCGAAGAAACCAAAAGATATTCACCCGCTTGCCCAAGCAACAGCTTGGTTCCATTGGGACCAGAACAATCCGAGGCAACACACCGAGGCAAATAAGTGGAGTAGAACGAACTATGTGGTGGTGACGTCACAACTGGTGCAGCAGAAGCTGAGCATGTTACAGCATCTCCATCGGGATCGGTTACCTGAAATGGAACCGTAGTCGCGCCTGTTGCCAGAGAAACACTCTGATGAGAAATTTCAGAGATGACAGGAGGCTGTGATGTGACGGTCACCTCAAAACTTCTCGTAGCATCAAGACCCTCGATATCGGTGACGGATGCCTGAATAGCAGCACTGCCCCAAAACATTTGGCTCCATGAGAAGGTTATTTCAATAGTATTTGCATCACGAACAAGACACTCTGCTGAAAAATCAGCGGAAGCTGGAGCGACGGGACCAACTGGATCCGTCAAAATACTCGGGTCGGAGAATGCGCCTGGAAACTCACCAATTTCTACTGACAGCCCTCCGTCTACTCGTCGAATCGTGTCATCATCCGAGAGCTCAAATATTTCTCCGTGCATTCCGTAGAGACGCTTTTGATCTTGTCCATAGACATCTCTTTCACAATTTGCAGAGGCACAAAAAGGACTAAAACTCTCAAAGAATGCATAGCCCTCAGGAGATGTTGTTCCCTGCACTGCCACAGCGCAGCTACTCACTGCACCAGGGGCTCCTTCACCATACCGATCTGGATCTGATGCACTGACCACAATAGTCGCCTCCCCTGCCGAGGCTGAGAAGCTTTGATTGGAGATGGCGCCTAAAAGTGGTGGCTGATTCACGGTGAGATTTGATAGGGCTGTCGCCACATCAAGTCCCGACTGTGGATTTGTTAATCCTCCCGAGAAGTTTGGTAAATTTGTACTGTGTTGGTAGAGAAGTGCAATAGTTTCTGAAACGGAGAGATCAGGCTTTGCCGCCCGTAAAACTGCTACTGCCCCTGAAACATGAGGCGTTGCCATCGAGGTTCCACTCAGATAGCGATAAGAGTTGTTTGGATATGTACTATAAATCGATGAGCCAGGCGCTGAAATATCGACTGTTGTTGCGCCATAGTTTGAAAAATATGACCTGGAACCACTCGAGGTATGAGAGGCAACGGCTATTATATTGTCAGAGGCATAGCTTGCTGGATATTGTGCATAGGTATCATTATCTCGATTGTCGTTTCCAGCAGCTGCTATGAATACAATCCCAAGACTACCAGCGGTATCAATGGCATCTTTGAGCGTGCTGTTGTAACCACCACCACCCCAGGAGTTGCTTGAAGCAACGATATTCACGCCGTAAACAGACTTCATTCTGTTCATGTAATTCACAGAGCGAATAGCTCCAAGCGTACTGCCATACGGCCCAAGGAATCGGATAGCCATTAACTTCACTAGAGGAGCAACTCCGGAAACTCCAATTCCATTATTGCCAGTAGCTCCTATAGTTCCAGCACAGTGAGTGCCATGAGTCGTGCCATTCGCTTCATTCGGATCGCCGTTATTTTCATAATAATTTGCACCATAAACATCATCGATCACCCCATTGCCATCGTCATCGATACCATTTCCCGCGATTTCACCAGGATTTACCCACATCCGATCAACGAGATCTGGGTGTGTATAATCAATCCCAGTATCAATGACAGTAACGACAACTCCTTCTCCATCACCATTTTCCGCCCAGGCATTCTCGGCGTTCGCCCCTGGATTGGTGCGCATTCCCCATAACTTTAAAAGATGCTCATCATTAAACTGTGCTGGTTGAATATCGTAATTCAGGTCAAAGTGCTCGACGAGCTGCGCATCGAGAAGGTCAGCTGCAAAGGAAAAGTCAAATCGATCACAATCAGCTGCTATAAGCTCTTGGCCTGAGACCAGCGAATCTTGTGATCTTGCCTCTACTCCAAGAATCGAAAATATCGCATCTGTTATCTGCTCATTGGTATAGGAGCTCAGCTCTGGAGAGATGCGTCTCAGTCCCTCGATCCATTCTTTTTGATGGGTAAATAAACACGTGCCCTCCTCCCATGAAATGGGCTGAGAAACCGCAACCATCTGCTCACTCTCTGGCTGAGCGAAGAGTTGATTACTTCCAATGAGAAGAGAAAAGGAGAAAAACAGAGATAGCGCGACGAGAGACCGAAAGATTCTTTGAATCATCCTCATACAACTCCAAGAAAATTCGGACACGGGGGAAAGCCTCCGCAAGCTCTCTCCAAAAAGGTTTATATAGAGACCTTCACCCCACGCCCGAAGTGTTGGTGCAGCAGAATCTTCCTGATTGACAGACCGCATTGTTCTTCATCGAAACCTTCTAAGAATTCTTTACATATAGAATCCCAAAAAAAATATGAGAGTAGAAAACATAGAATCTCTTAGGAAAGCGTGATGATTATTCATAGATTCCTACTACGAGAATCCATGTTTTTACGATCCCTATCAGCTTCTTGCCGTCCAATAATTAAGAAATTCTCTGAATCGTTCGAGTTCAAACCTTGCGTTTGAACAAAAACGACTAATTCGGAGGTAGAAATCTCATGAAAGAAGGTGGTAACGAGCCAAGCCGCGATCACAAGCGGAAAGTTTTCTTTGGCATGCTATGCCTGCTCTTGATCCTCATGGTAGTAGGAGCTCCGTTAAGAGAGCCGGCAAGAAATAATGAGAGCAACATATTTCTAGACGAGCCGATTCCTTCAGATATCCAGAAAACTCAAGAGGCATTTCCAGAGGAACAAAGCTCTCATTTAGCTCCGACTTCAGAGTTGCTCCGTTCTCTTACTGAGCCAAACTCGGTTGAACTCTCTGAAGAAGAGGAACATCACCTTATGATTTCCAATTATGATGCTTATGTTCGATATAAAGCTCAGCGCTCCGATCCAGGTCGCCGGATGAAAAGCTCTCCGGAACAGATTGTAGGAGAAAGGATTACTCCAAGACTTCTTGAACATCTAGAGCAACAGTCATCACCATAAGGGCATTGATCGCATCTCTCTCTTACTCGATTCCAAACAAGCGGGAGCTTGCTGACGGGGCTATGAAGCTCGGCGGCGACCAGCTCCACCCTTTACATTTCTTCTTCGAGCGCTCTGCGGGCGCCTTTTGCTTGAAGCACTTGGGCGCCTCTGAGCACTGCGTCCACTCGATGGAAGGTGACTTGCTCTCCCTGATGCAGAATTTGGCTTTCGCTTTTTTGCCCCCTGAATACTTACTGGCATTTGAATTTCTTTCATTGAAATTCGCAGATTGCCTTGAATCCTTTTCAACATTCGTCTGTCCCCGGAGGTTACGAATGAAATAGCATCACCCAGCCTTTCTGCCCGACCAGTTCTACCCGTGCGATGCGTATAGGCTTCTACAGTATCTGGCATGTCGAAATTAATTACATGTGATACCTGAGATATATCTATCCCTCGAGCAGCGATATCTGTTGCGATCAGGACTTTGAATTTTCCAGAGCGAAAGCCATCAATAGCTCTTTGCCTTTTGGCTTGCGAGAGATTTCCCTGAAGAGAGGTAACAGCAACTCCGGAACTACTCATAAGATCATCTATCGCCTTTGCCCTTCTTTTCGTTCGTGTAAATACGATTGCACTCCCGACAGAAGAATCTTTGATAAGCTCGAGAAGCAATTCCCTCTTTTGACTATCCGCCACAGAGTACATGTTGTGCGAGACTGTCTTTGATAATCCAGTTTTTCCAATTTTTATTGTCTTTGCATTCGTAACGATCTCTTCTGCCAGACTCTTAATCTCCTTTGGCATCGTTGCTGTGAATAAGAGGGTCTGTCGCTGTGTCGGGAGAAACTCCTTAATGCGCCTTATGACCGGAAAAAATCCCATATCAAACATCTGGTCCGCTTCATCAAAGACTACCATCTCTAGGTTTGTTGGGTCGAAAGTGCCTCGCTCTAAATGGTCAAGGATTCTCCCTGGACACCCAATAACTACATCCACTCCTCTTTCCAGCGCACGAAGCTGAGGCCGCATTGCTGTTCCCCCATACATCGTCACACCAGAAATTCCAGAGCCTTTTCCAAGCTGCCGACACGCTTGAAAGATCTGCTCTGCTAATTCGCGGGTAGGTGCAACAATAAGAGCTCGCGGCGCACGAGATCGCTCAGAAAGCATGAGCCTGTCGATCATTGGGAGTGCAAACGCTGCGGTCTTTCCCGTTCCTGTTTGTGCAAGCCCAATAACATCTGAGCCTTCCATTATTAATGGAATTGCTTGCTCTTGTATCGGAGTGGGCTCCGTGTAGTTCAGCTCTCCGGTGTTATCCACGAGCAGTTTATTCAACCCGTAACTGGCAAAGGTCATAATAGTCCTTACGCGAGGAAAAACGTTCGCTTCGTATTCTGTAACGAGCGATACTCCCCAAAAATAAATAGTAATTACGGTATCAATAACGGCCGACCGCTCCCGAGATCGCAAGCGGCAGTCATCTCGACTATGAGAATACGAGAGATTACTGACGATTGGTCAGTAACAACAACGCAACGGATACCTTCTAGGCTTATCTCGTATGACTACTGAGAAACCGTTACCTGCGTGGCACAAGGACCTTTGCGTCCCTCACCAATTTCAAATTCAACAATGTCACCCTCTTGAAGTGAGTCTCCTTGAACTTCGTTGATATGAACAAAAAGGTCGTCTCCGTTTTCTTGCTCAATAAAGCCGAACCCTTTCTCAGAATTAAACCACTTCACTTTTCCTTTGCTCATTCCTCTTCCTATGTTTTCTTTGGAGCGCCTATCACTTGCGATATGCCCTCGACTTATGCGCGCTCTCTTTTCTCTCGAACTATAAACATATGCTAGTGCAAATATAAGAGCGCGTACTCTATTCGAACTGACATCTAGCTAAGAACATGGAGAGTTCTGAGGAAAGAGTGACATACGTTGTGCCGTAAGACTATCATTCACATCGATACTAAGCAATCTCTCGGAATTTGAACCTCTAGCCCTGAGATGCCTGACAGCCTTCTCGATGAATCAGAGGGGTTATAAGCATGAGAACCGAGGAACTATAAAAGTAAGGCGCGAGAATGAGAAAAATGCGAGCTTTTCTTACTTTTCCTCCCTTTCCCGAAAAATTACCACGCATTATCTCCGAAAATTACTGCCAGCTCACTCTGTAAAACCCTCACTCATCAGAAAGATGCCTAATAAGATTCATTATTTCTAAAAGAACTCACAGGAAAGAGAGTCAGAATCTTAAACAATATCTCTCTCCTGTCGACTCCCTACTGGGGCAAAATTGGCGGCACAGATTTGTTGTATCAGTTGAGAGAATTCCGTTTTCTTCAGAAGACCGTTATAGGTCTTATTCTTCTTAGTGCTTCAGCACTGTGCCCATCATTCGTGTTCGCTCAGGCTGATTCATACACTTTTTCAATCTCAGTCACAGAGGAGGTGAATGGAGAAACCGTGGGAGTTTCTGGGGTCACCATGTATGGCACTCGTGGATTTCCGGCTGGAGGCTCATTTACCGACCCCTCAGGCACCTTCTCCTTTAATATTTTTGAGTTGGACTCTCTTCTTGATGCGACGGTTTTCTTCTTCAAAGAAGGCTACAGCTTTTCACCAGCCTCAATAGAACTCTCTGATTGTCCCGATGGAATTTGCACCATCTCTGCCACCAGAAACACTGAGAACCAAAACCAACTCGTAAGAGTGATCGTATTAGACGAGCAGGGAGACGGGGTGCAGGCTGCCCCTGTTTGGCTCCTTGGAACACCGCATGGGTGTGAAAGACATACAGACGAGACAGGAACGGCAGTATTTTCGATCCCCCAGAGAGCAATTGCTTATTGCAGCGATATAGACCAGGAAACCGCAAACGACTTTTATCATGCATTTCTTGCCTCACCTACCGGAGCAGATCTCAGGCTTGAGCGGCTGGGTGCGTCACAAAGCGCGCTTTGCATACAGAGTGGAAGCCCTGGGCATCTTCCGCGAGATGTTGTAGTACGAGCCTTCACAGGACGGAACACTCCGCCAAGAGAACCCCTTCCCGAAGGAACTTATCGACTCAATGCCCACGATCGAGAGGGAGACCCTATGCTAATCGGTTTTTGGCTCCCACAAATTGCCCGTGTCATAAACGCCGGGACAACATTTGAACTCTCTTCTTATGGCTTAAGCCCTCAGCAGCCCCTGAGCGCTATCCCCGAATCCAGTCGTTATGTTTTAACTCCCTCAGACCTCATTCTCAGCAAAACCACCTGTCCGAATGGCTACTGTGATTTCTCAGCACGGACCCTTGGAACACCATCTTTACGGACCACCATTCAAATCCTCGATACGAATCAATCCCCTGTCTCTGGAATTAGAATCTCGATTCAGGATCCATATCGGTGTGAAGAACGCACCTATCGAACAACCAATAAGGATGGAGAAGTTCATTTGAGTCTCAGTCCCAGAGACTGCTCTACTCCTGACAATGCTATTCGATTCTTGCCCCAAGATACTCGCTATTCATTTACCAATCAGAATAGCTTCTCGTTATGCCCCCAAATATCGGGATATCGAGAAGAAGTCACTGCTCTTGCTAAACCCCCCGCTTCCGAACGGATCGTACGTGGCACCGTGTTGAATTCACTTTCCGCTCCTTTCTCTCGGGTCTTGATTTATGTAAATGGCGTTGCCCAGGCCATTTCGAGAGAAGATGGCACGTACACCGTGACCTTACCGCACAATACGCCATCAACAATTTCTGCACAGTATGATGGTGTTATCTTCGATAAGGAAGTCGATATTCCTCCCTCGGTAGAAGAGATAACAGGTTTACATTTTCGAATGGTTGCTACAAAAGCGGGGAAACCATTTGAAGAAACTCCCCCCTCCTGCTCCCCTCACAATGGGGCGTTCTCAGTCAGTGGAATTGTTATGGATGAGGCTGGAAATCGAGTCTCTGGCGCAACTCTTTATAATGGAGAAAGCGCACTGACGACCACTAGAGAAGATGGAACCTACTCTTTCTCGATTCCCCAAGGAGAATCTCTCTGGATCCGCGCAGAGTACATTCGAGATGGCTCAGAGGTCACCTTCACCCCTGCAGCAATTGCCGATCCCGTGCTGAGTTGTAACAAAGATGACTTCAACTTTCAGATAACAAACGACTACAGCTTTCTTCTCACGGGAAAGGTTACCAATCGAGACACAAACGTTCCTCTAGCAGATATGCCCATAACACTCATCGTAGACGGCGCGCAGGAATCGACTACCACCAATGAAGAAGGAATATATGTCTTTTTTAGCGATGGTGACCAGTGGAGCATAACACCAGACCAGGCAAATTATATCTGTGATTCACCTCAAACTCGTTCGGGCACCGTAGACCGGAACTTTACCGATCTTGATTTCACGTGTGTATTCGATCAGTGCCCGAATGATCCTGAAAAAGCACTCCCTGGAGAATGTGGTTGTGGAATCTCAGAGGACGATAGCGACCAAGATGGAATCCCAGATTGTAACGATGGATGCGTAAATGACCCTGGGAAAAGCTCGCCTGGGGAATGTGGTTGTGGGGTTGCAGACAAGGATACTGACGGTGATGGCATTCTTGATTGCAACGATAGCTGTCCTACGGATAGTAACAAGAGCGAACCCGGAATATGTGGATGTGGAATTTTAGATACCGACACTGACAACGATGGCATTCTTGATTGTAATGATCGGTGCAAAGAGGATCCATTAAAGAACGAACCTGGCTTATGTGGCTGCGGAGAGGCAGATACCGATAGTGATAATGACGGCACGCCAGATTGTACGGACCAATGTGCTCAAGATCCCAATAAAAGCGCGGCAGGGCAATGTGGCTGTGGTTCAAGCGACACAGATACCGATGGGGATGGCGTCGCGGATTGTATTGATCAGTGTGTCAATGATCCAAGAAAAAGCGAACCCGAACAGTGTGGTTGTGGAATTCCAGATACCGATCGTGATGGTGACGGAACTCCTGATTGCAACGATCAGTGCTCTGATAATCCATACAAAATAACACCTGGTATTTGTGGATGCGATACGCGTGACACTGATATAGATGGAGATGGAGTGCTTGACTGTCAAGAAGAGTGTCCAAGTGATCCGTTAAAATTAACACCGGGGCTATGTGGATGTGGCTTTTTCGATACAGACACTGATAGTGATGGAACACCAGATTGCAATGACCTCTGTGCGACCGATCCCAACAAAACCACACCTGGCCAGTGCGGATGTCTGAGGGTTGATACCGATACCGATGGAGATGGCACTCCCGATTGTTATGACCAGTGTGTTGAGGATCCTGAAAAAGCCTCCCCTGGGCAGTGTGGATGTGGAATTCCTGATACTGATACCGATGGTGATGGGGTATCAGATTGTGTCGACCAGTGCGTAAATGACGTCGGGAAAGTTGCTCCAGGGCAGTGTGGATGCGGAACCGCTGATACCGACAGCGACAATGATCAAACTGCAGATTGCCTTGATGAGTGTCCGAATGATGCTTCAAAGCTGGCTCCTGGGGAGTGTGGCTGTGGAATACCGGATAGAGACACCGACCGAGACGGAACCCTTGACTGTCGAGAGGAGTGTCCTTTCGATCCGCTTAAACTCTTGCCTGGCATCTGTGGCTGCGGTTCGGCGGATATTGATACTGATGGTGATGGATTTCTTGATTGTCAGGAAGAATGTCCCAGCGATGCACTCAAAACAACACCAGGCATTTGTGGCTGTGGAGTGCTAGACACTGATTCCGATGGAGATGGGACTCCAGACTGCAATGACCAATGCGTAAGCGATCCAGATAAAACCTCTCCAGGACAGTGTGGATGCGGCTCGTCTGAGATGGACTCCGATGGCGATGGAGTGGCGGATTGTATCGACCAATGCATTACCGACCCTGAGAAGAGCTCCCCAGGACAGTGTGGATGCGGTGCACCTGAGACAGATTCTGATAATGATAACGTGGCGGATTGCATTGATCAGTGCCCGAATGATCGAACGAAGCAAGCGCCTGGGATTTGTGGATGTGGAGTTCTTGATTCCGATCAGGACCAGGACGGGACGGTAGACTGCCAGGAGCAGTGTCCGTATGATCCGCTAAAAACGTCTCCTGGGATCTGTGGTTGTGGAATTCCTGATGGCGACTCAGACGGGGATGGGATCCCTGACTGTCAGGAGCAATGTCCAGCCGATCCACAGAAGCTCTTCCCGGGTCTATGTGGCTGTGGCACGTCTGACACCGACAGTGATAGCGACGGTATTCCCGACTGTCAGGACCTCTGTAGTAGTGATCCGACCAAGGGAGAGCCTGGTCAATGTGGATGCGGAGTAAGTGATAGTGATACTGATGGTGATGGAGTGGCTGACTGCAACGACCTATGTATCGCAGATCCAGCGAAAGATTCGCCAGGGATTTGTGGATGCGGCACTCCAGATCTCGACAATGATGGAGATGATACACCAAACTGTTTAGACCTCTGCACGGATGATCCAGCAAAAACGCTTCCTGGAATATGTGGATGTGGAGTACAAGATACCGATAGTGACAGAGATGGTTTGTATGATTGTCAGGAAGCGTGTCCCTTTGACCCCAGAAAACAAGAGCCGGGAGTTTGCGGATGCGGAGTAGTAGATACAGACTTTGACGGAGATGGAGTGGCAAACTGCATCGACCAATGTCCACTCGATAACGCGAAAATAGAACCGGGCATCTGTGGCTGCGGCGCTGAAGATACAGATGAGAATAACAATGGCTTGATGGATTGTGTCGAAGAGCCTATCTCCATTGAGGCGCTGTGTGTTGGCACTACCCCAGATGGAGACGCTTCGCTCTCAACGATGGAGGTCATCTCTGATATCTGCTGGAAAGTAACAAATCCAAACCCGATCTCTTACACGACTTTAGCAACAAAACTCGTATGGGAATCCTCTCCAGTTCCTCTGGTTCTTGCTCCACTCCATGAAGAGATCATTTGTCGACAAATAAGTCCTCACTCAACACTTCAACTCATGGAAGATGGGCTAGTTATCAACGAAAATTCGCATCCACTCGTAACGTGTGGCGCAACGCCTTCTGAAGTTTCGGTCACCATTGAGTTATACGGAAGAAATGGAAAACCGCTCACTCCAAGACAAATTCGAAGACTCGAACGAGCAGAGCTTCTTGTGAAGGCGCGAGAGCTCAAGACTTCGGAGCGATATAATTGGCAAATCGAAGACCCCTACTACGGGACATTCTCCGTGAAACAAGGCAGCTGGCGTTTCAAGCTGACAGGGAAAGGCGCTTCGATCACCTCAAGACCGCGACTATTTCGCTTTAAAGAACTGAATGACTCTGTAGAACTTCGATGGGCCATCCGTGGATGGGGCAAAATGTTCCGTAATAGTGATGCGGGGAGATAGTCGAATGATGATCAATCTAAAAAGCACGTTTAGAACTATCGGCTATCTTTTTTGTATCATTTCTATGGGGAGCTTCCAGACTTTCGCTCAATCATCCTCAACAGTAACAGCTACCGTCAGAGATCTTTCGGGGACGCTTTTATCGAATATCTCTATTCAATTCACAATTGGTGAAGAAAGCGAAACGAAGGCGACTGGGCCTGATGGGGTTGCTGTATTTTCGACAGTGCGCACTGGCTCATACGCCATAAATGCTGAAAGCCCTGGTTACACGATAGCCTCGGCCACTGGCAATCTCTCGGCTGGCTCCACGGCTCTTCATGAAATGACAGGAACGGAAATCCCAATGACACTATCTGGAACGGTGAAAACTGCGTCTGGAGCTCCTGTTTCAAGTCCCATATTACTTTTCAATGGCTCACAGACTGTCACAATCGATGCTGAATACGGGACGTTCTCAATCCCCGTCACCTTTGGCACGCACTATGAGCTCACGATAGATGATGCTGAGTGGCTATTTACCAACCCTCGCACTCAGGGGTTTATTCATGGAGACACTCGCCTCCAATACATAGCAATACCGAAATGACTTCGTATCCCTCCAGTGGCCACCTGAAGACTTAGGCACCTTTCCTCTTTGGACCTGCCTCTGGCGGCTCGCCGTGTATTTCTATGACTTGCCCATTTTGAAGACGAACAGCAGGGGGGTGAATTGGTGAACAATATTTCTGGCATGCCCGATCAACCGCCGCGGTGTAATCCTCTGCGCTAATCTCCTTTAGCACCTTATACTGTTCTGTATCTACGACTTTGAGAAAGCCCTTGGCACCAAGCTCGCTGAACACTTGATGAAAGGAAGGAGGCTCTGGATAGGAGTAAATCAACTCCATGTCTCCCTCTGGAACCAAAACATAATGTTGGCGACTAAGAACGGGTAAGGAGTAAACATCTTGGCGAAATTCTAAAACCTCTCCCGCCTTACTGGAGAGAACCCGATTTCTGAGGCCACGCTGGTCGTACCTAGCAATAGAAGCTTCACTCAAATCTTCCCTTGCTGGTGCCCGCCTCTCTTCAAAATCCTGTCTGTCTGGAAAATCTGGACCCATACGCTTGTGCTCTCCGTTGCCCCTGCCCTTCGTAGTCTTGCTAAAAGTCTAGCACCTTACAAAGCGCTAAACAAAATAAATGGGGATAGGCCCCAAAGACACCTTATCTGCAGAGGCCCATGAAATAGTAGTGACGACGCAAGGGGAGTCTGAAAGAATATCAACAGCGGTTTTATTGGCGAAACGCCATGCCAGATGACTTCTACGTGAGATTATTTATGACTGGTCCCCTACAATCTATCGCCCAATCTCTCCATGCAAACTTTCAGGAACCCTATCTGTATCTTCCAGCAATTGTTATCGGCTCTGGAGTTGCTGGGCTCATTACTCGCTGGATTTTCACAAGACTCATCATGCAGCTAGCAGGGAAAACCCATGGACAACTTGATGATAAGCTCGTTGCTATTTTAAGAGGCCCCATCACGTGGACCGTAGTGCTTTTAGGTATCGGATACGCGCTTAGTATTAGCCCCCTTTCAGCACTTATAACGACCTTCTCGATTCGAATCCTCAAAACAATTGGATTCCTTATTTGGACAACGGCTAGTTTGCGGCTGGTTGCAGTGTTTATTGATCTGCTTGAAAGCCAAAGGGAGCGCTATGCATTTGTTCAACCCCAGACGAAACCGCTCATGTCGATGCTTTCAAAGGCGCTCGTTATTTTTCTTGGACTCTATTTCTTATCACTCGTGTGGAATATTAATGTTACGGCATGGCTGGCGTCTGCAGGTATTTTAGGAATCGCAGTTGGTTTTGCCGCAAAAGACACATTAGCAAACTTTTTTTCTGGCATATTCATTATCGCTGATGGGCCGTATAAATTAGGTGATTACATAGTACTTGAGTCGAGCAACCTCAGAGGACGGGTCACGAGCATTGGGATTCGTAGCACAAGAATTCTTACGCGTGATGATGTGGAGGTGATCGTTCCCAACGCCATCATTGGGAATTCGACCGTAGTGAATGAAAGCGGCGGGCCGTATGAAAAGTTTCGTGTTCGACTTGACTTCGGTGTTGCATACGGAAGTGATATCGACAAGGTCCAAGAGATTGTTCTCTCAGAGGCAGAGAAAGATACGCTTGTTGTTGCTCATCCCGAACCACGTACTCGATTTCGAGCCCTTGGGAACTCCTCTCTCGATTTTCAGCTCCTTTTCTGGGTTGAGACCCCGGAGCTTCGAGGCATGGCAATACATAGTCTACTTTCGAGAATATATAAGGCATTCAACGAACAAGGAATTGAGATCCCCTTCCCGCAAAGAGTGGTTCATATGCGAAATGGACTATGAATGCCCTGCCTATGAGTGCTTATTGCTCGAATACTTCTTGGCGACTACGAGCTACAGTGCTCCAAAGAACACCAGCTCTGTTACTCCTCAATACGTTCTGCACTCTGCAAGGTGTGCGCGCCATCTCTCATCAGCTCAATCACCGTAGAGCGTCTGATCCGAATAGTATTTCCAAGAACAAAACCGTTAGGAATAACACCTGTCTGCACGAGATGTTTCAGTTTTGCGGGAGCAATCTGTAACGCGCTGCTTGCTTCTTGCTCGTTTACGATAAGTTTTTCATCGAACATAAACTGGAATGGGGACATCAACTTGCTCCTGAGTCTTCTTAATCATTCTCACTCAAGCAGACGATTGAATAGAGAACCGACTTTACCATAACGTCTGCCCCGGTAATAAAGAACTGATATTTCTGACTGATATTGGTTGATTCAATACGAAATGAAAAAAAAGAGCGTGGAGGGCGATTTGTTAGCTACTCGATAAAAGCTTTAACAGAAGCTCTGGCAGCTGATTTGCCTGTGCAAGTACTGCAGCCCCAACGTTTTCAAGTATCTGAATCTTGAGGAGGTCTGCTGCTTCCGCAACATCTACATCCATAATACGGCTTTCTGCGGCTTTAAACTCGACAGCCTGTGACCTCAAATTCTCAGAGGCTGCAAAGAGCCTACTCATGGAAGAACCTATTCTCCCTGCAGAGGAATTCAGCGCCTCTAGCGTTGAATCTGCAGTTTCAATCGCGGTAAGAGCATCGGACCGAGAGAGAAGGGACAAGCTAGGCATGTCAGTGTAGTCTGTGGTAATTGTTGGAATATCGCTGCTGACTGCTCCAAAGAGCGCATTATATCCTCCACCTGCTATATCAAGTGCACCGTCTCCATTAAGGTCTGAAACAGCCAAATTCTGCCCCTTCAGAGATGGGCGAATACTAGTGGAATAGGAACCGCCTGTCGTGAATGTTCCATCTCCATTCCCAAAGTGAATATCCATGGTGATAGCTCCCGAGCCGGGGCTATCCCACGTATTAAACACAATATCAAGATTTCCATCACCATTAAAATCAGCGGCTTCACTGTTCCAGTGTCGAACATCTTGGACTGAGGAGGAACTGATAAAGTGACTTTGAAATGTTCCATCTCCGTTTCCGAGTTGCGTAGCTAAACTCGATACACCACCATTATACATCTGGCTTACAACATCTTCATTTCCATCACCATCAAAGTCTCCAACAACATACCCAGCCCCATAGGTGTGAGCAGTAAGTCCTGAAAGATTGTAGTAGGACACAGAGAAAGTGCCATCTCCATTTCCAAGTGACACTGAAAGTCGCGGGGAGGTCGTTCCCTGAATGTTAATAAGATCTGCTTTCCCATCGCCAGAAACATCTCCAATATAGTCTTGCTGCAAAGTGAACATTGTAGTGTTCACAGGACTCGAAAAGGTCCCATCACCATTCCCATAGGCAAGAAACCCTAAGCCCACTATAGCTGCGTCTAGATATCCATCCCCATTAAAATCTTCGGCGTAAACGCTACTCGCATATGGGGTGGAGGTAGTATCAAGGAATACGGTGGTAACGGACTGGAACGTGCCATCTCCATTTCCAAGGGCACTGGCAAATACTCGGTCATCAAGAGCACCATTTTCTATTGTCATTTCACCGACCAAGTCCAAATGCCCATCATTGTTTAAGTCAACTATGCTCGGCAGACCCACGCCGCTCGAAGCAGGAGTGGGGAGTGTCACTGTAGAGCTTGCGCTGAACGAGCCAGCACCATCATTCTCATAGACAACCCATCCGCTGGTGCTGAAATACACGGTGTCGGGGGCACCATCTCCGGTAAGGTCTCCGAACGAATATCTGTCAGTCGGCACGAGAACGCCGATGTTCGTATCTGTTCCAAAGGTGCCATCCCCCGTGGGACCAGAAGATACCTGCTCAACAGACAGCGAAGCCCCAATATCACCAATAACTCCAAATCCAGCTTGAAGACTAAGACCTGTGCTTGCGGAATTAAAAACTTGAGTGCCATTGAACTTTGCAGAATCGGTAAGACGGGAATATTCAGATTGCAACTCTTGCGCTTCCTTGTGCAGAGCGGAACGCTGGCTGGTAGTATATACACCATTCGCCGATTGTTGTGCGAGCTCCTTAATCCGGGTGACGATCCCAGTAAGCTCTTGGACGGTTGCGTCTGCTATATTGAGAAGACTTAGCCCATCATTAATGTTGAGAATTGCTCGAGAGTAGATCCTCTCCTTCACTCCAAGCGAGGAAGCGATTGCCAAACTACTTGCATCATCACTAGCACGATTGATTCTTTGACCTGAAGAGAGTCGAGTTGCTATTGAATCCTGTTCTCCGCGCGCACGGGTGAGCTGTTGCGCGGCGCGCAAAGAAAAAATATTCGTCCTGAATGTGACTGGAGACGCCATTCTTGCGTCCTTACAACTTTACTCTCTCAGTCATTTGAGTACTACACGTATTACGTATCGGTGGATCCAATTAATTAATGAATACGTATAGTAAGGAGTCATCTTCCCCGTAAAATCCCTACACGGTGCAGAAAAATCGTAGCAGGATAAGGCATTGCAATAACTATAGTTTTGTACTGCTATCGGAATTCCTCCGTTGGGGTTTCCCGAACCGAAACTCAGAAAATTCAATACTCCGCGAGATCGAAAATTACTGAGTGAGAATTTATAATACCATATTGCTATAACATATTCTTTTTATTAAGGTTTTGTGCTCCAACCGTCGGCCGCACACGTGTGTGTTTGTGTTTACCAGAAATCCACTGAAACACAGAGATGGCAGTAAGTCTTCGAAGTAATATTTCCTCCTTAAGAGGTATTCGGCAGCTTCGTCAAGCAAGCGATGCGACTGGAAAAATCTTTGAACGACTTTCTTCAGAATTAAGAGTTAATAAGGCTTCTGATAGTGCCAACTGCGTAAGAGGCCAATTCCTTCAACAATCTGGCATCGCTATCCGTGCTCAGGCAAACACCCAACCGACAGTGGCCCTTTCGTTGTTATCGTAATCCAACAAACGCCTAACGGTCGCACACATCCCGAAAACCGATATTCGTCCTTTCATCTGAGAACCTCTTCAGCTCATTGCGTCTCTCCGTGGTGACTGGTGCGAACTAAACGGGTATGATGCTAGAGATAATATAACGGTTTTCTATCGCTGCAAGGGTCTTCTCAACATGTGACTCCGAAAAGAATAAGACACCATACCAACTCCTTTGAGGGCGCTCGATGAAAAATAGGAATACAACTACCCACTCCCAACCATTTCATTCGCGACCATTTCATTCGCAACCATGGTTCGTTCCAGGGGATATCGATGGATTCTTCGGTCTTGCAATTGATAACCTCATACAGTTCATTCTCATCCTTGGGCTGTGTACGTCGGTGCTGGGATTTTCAGTAGAGCTCGTCTTAGCAACCATTCTACCAGGGGCAGCGTTATCAATTATCATCGGCAACCTCTTTTATGCCTGGCAAGCACAACGTCTCTCTGCACAAACGGGCCGAAACGATGTCACCGCGCTGCCGTACGGAATTAATACTGTCTCACTCTTTGCGTTCGTGTTTTTTGTAATGCTCCCTGTTAAGCTCACAGCGATTGAAAATGGGTTGGAAGCTCAAGCAGCAGGGCAACTTGCTTGGCAGATCGGTTTAGCTGCGTGTTTTATCTCTGGCATAATAGAGCTCGGGGGCTCACTTGTAGCAGAAACGATACGTCGTCACACCCCACGGGCAGCATTACTATCAACTCTGGCAGGGATAGCCATTAGCTTTATTGCTATTGACTTCGCAGTAAAGACCTTTGCGAATCCGCTGGTTGCGATTTTACCGCTGGGGGTGATCCTCACGACATATTTTGCCAAGGTTCGCTTACCGCTGAGGCTACCAGGCGGGGCTTGGGCACTACTCCTTGGAAGCGCCTCTGCTTGGATTCTTTATGCGCTCGGGGAATCCACCCCTGTGTCTTCCGCCAGAATCGCTGAAGCTGCTGATACGGTTGGTTTCTATCTCCCCGTACCCGTACTAGGAGATCTCATAACGGGCCTCACTCATCCCATGGCGTATAACTTTTTTGTTCC
The DNA here is from genome assembly GCA_009926305.1 of bacterium. Taxonomy (NCBI): domain Bacteria; species bacterium. Next base: position 2,159 of record RFPC01000004.1, on the reverse strand, counting down.
CGTCATGCTGCCCATGGGACTTTTCAATATTCTTGGTTCTCTTCAGAACATTGAGTCGGCAGAGGCAGCAGGTGATAAATACTCCACAATGCCATCACTCGCGGTGAATGGTGCTGGAACCTTGCTAGCAGCAGGGCTCGGCTCTTGCTTTCCAACGACGATTTACATTGGACACCCTGGGTGGAAGGGGCTCGGCGCGCGCTCTGGGTATAGCGTACTGAATGCGCTCTTTTTCGCTTTACTGTCATTTCTTGGATTAACCTTCGTGATTAATGCTGTTGTGCCGATGGAAGCAGGCATGGCGATAGTACTCTGGATAGGGATTATTATAACTGCACAAGCATTCCAGGCCACAGAATCTCGCCATGCACCAGCAGTTGCGGTAGGTCTATTCCCCTCCATAGGCGCGTGGGGGCTATTAATACTTGGAGGCGCTTTAGGTGCAGCAGGAATTGCATCTGGCGATATGGAACTTGCGAACAAAGTATTACAAGACAAAGCGGCTTTCTTATCGGCAGGCATTAACCTCGACGGGATGGTAGCACTAGCACAGGGCTTCATGTTGACGTGTATGGTGTGGGCAGCAACAAGTGTTCATCTTATCGAGCGTTGTTTTCAGAAGGCTGCGTTCTGGATGGTGCTCGGTGCCGTCTTTTCCTTCTTTGGATTTATGCATGCAGGGTATATGACCCCGTCGGGTGCAGCTTACGATATTGGGTTTGGTACAGGCTGGCGAAGCGCAGTGGGCTATACGGTAACAGCGCTCTTCTTCCTGATTGTTGGAATTGCAGCGAGAAAAACAGAAAAAGAGGCGCTTTCCTCCATGGACTATCCTCATTCCCTCCCCACTGACAGCCATCGGGAAACCGCAAATACCTAAATTCAAGAAAAATGGTGTAATCGAATGCCTGCTACACGTATCAATAGTGTGAGCAGTTTACAGGTCTTCTTGATGGCAGGGGGTAGGTAATGAGGAATACAGGTCTCAGTCTTCGAGAGGTTCCCGGTGAATTTTCGGTTTGTCGGCTAGACTGTTCCGAGGAGATCCCCTTGTGGGCGACGAAAGGAAGTTTTTTCACGATTTCTCGAACTGCTGATGAGTTATCGATTGTATGTGACTCAAGATTTGTTCCGTCAGGCGTGAAGGCAGAGCATGGCTGGAGGTGCTTGAAAGTTGCTGGCCCGCTGGACTTTAGTCTAACGGGCATCTTGGCCTCACTCGTTTCGCCCCTCGGCGAAAAGGAAATATCGATTTTTGCTCTTTCCACCTTTGATACGGACTATTTGCTGATCGGAAAAGATACCTTTTCAAGGGCGAAAGAGATTTTAGTGGCAAGTGGCCATACGATAGTCGGATAGCTCCTCCTGAAAAACACGCTATCAGTGGTGAGATGGGGATTCATGAGCTTGAGAGCTCATGAGCAGTTGGCCTAACTCTCTGAAAATAATCTGCATACTTTTTGGAAACAAATGGTCGGTTTTTTCGAATGTATTAGTGTCTTCGTTTGCGCACTGCGCACTAAAAATTTGAATAGAGACCTCGGAGACGTTGTTACCAGCAAAGGATCGCCGCATGAAATACTCCGCTCCTCATACTCTTGTCCTTTTTATCCTGATATTCCTCTCGGCATTGCGAGCACCCTCTAGCGTTAACGCTCAACAATGTTATCCCAGCGCCTCAACTGCTGGATACGGGCGAGGCTTCTCCTCTCCGGATACGAATACTGCCGAAGAGCTCGGATTTTATACTTGGTTTGCTGGTGATATTAATGGAGATGGATTCGTTGATGTCGCCGCCACAAAGTATCGGGGGGTAGGCACGTCATCATTTTCAGGAGAGAGGCGTATTGCCTTCTATTCCGGCGAGGATCTCTCCTTATTGGTACAATATTCTTTTGGAGATGCAACGCTCACTGAAAGGCTCGGAGAGCGCGGCGGGACAGTTGGAGATATCAATTTAGATGGCAAAGATGAGTTTTTCTTCGTCAGCCAAAAAAACTCATACCCAGTAAGAAATGGACGAATTCATGTAGTATCTCTCTCATCAGGTGAGCTGTACTCGATTTTTGGAAATCAGTCTGACTTTGGAGATGGAGCTGCCACAATCCCGGATCTGAATGGCGATGGTATCCCAGAAATTGCGGCGGGTCCTATTACCG